>NZ_PTQW01000008.1 GCF_004343725.1 Treponema sp. J25 | reverse complement strand
TTCAGCGGGTTGTGTACTTAAATCCATCCAATGAGACCAAGAAAATAATTCATAAAAAGGGTGCATAAATAGGTGACAAATTTGTTGACAAATAGCGCAACTATAACTTTTAACTTCATAAAAACTCCTTTACTTAAAATATTTATAAATACTTCTTATCTGAAGTATACAATAAGCTATTTCAAAAGATAGTATAACTATCATTCTTAACAGTTCTGAATTCAAAAAAATCAGTAAAGAATTTAATATTTTATAAATAATTAAAAAGCCTACTACTAATACAAAAAATCTAAATAAAAAATACAAAAATATGAATATCACATTTTGTATACCAAGCTTTTTCTTATTTTTCAGCTTATTTAACGAATCGCTTTTAATATCATTACTCTTAAATGCAATATTGGAAATAAAATGGAATCCATCAGTATCATAAAATGGATTAAGATTTGATATAAACATAGCTATATTCACAAGAAATAAATTTAACAAGGTATAATTTTTTATAAAATGAAGGAGCAAAAACGAGCAAAGGGAAACAAACAAGTTTGCCAGAGGACCTGCAATAGTAACGCTTACTTTTTCCCTCAGCGGCAAGGTATGCAATCCAGGTAATTTTACAGATATATAATTCTGGAGAATCATATACATTCTGTACTGAATTGCAGTTGCATATATTCCGTATTTATTTGCGATAATAATATGACCTAATTCATGAAAAAGAAAAGAGAAAAAAGCTATAAATAAAAGATTTATCCAATATCGGATTTCATTAATCTTAACAGATGAGAAAATATACCTATATATCGAGAGGTTACTTAAAAGAAGATTATACAAAAGCAAGCAAAAAGAAAAAAATAAGAGAACAAAATAAGAAAATTTTAAAACATCTACTATTTTCTTTGCATAAAAGCTATTAAAAAAAGCTTTTCTTAATGGAATATCTATCAAAACATGAGAATTCTCGTAGAATTCATCTCTTTTATAGCTACCTTCTGAACATCTAATCAGAGGTTCTTCTAAAGATATCAATTTCTTAGATTCTAATAAAGACAAAAATCCTTTTATATCTTCTTCACAGAAAATATTATTGAAAAGAGATAATAAGTCATCATACTTTACACCTGTATCCTTTTTCTCCATAAGAACATCTGTCAGTTCTTTAAGGGAAAGGGGGATTTTTATGTATTTATCAATCTTCAAACTTCCCCAGAGTATATGTTCTTCATCATTCAAATACGATCCAGGGAAATATCTTGCATCATCTATTACCCTAATAATATTATCCATATTATTACAATTTTATTACGTAATACCAATCTGAATAGTTGTATCTTGTCTCTTCAAACAAACCAGAGTTATTCTTATACTCTTCTATTTTTGTAAGAAAAACCCCATATAATTTCTCCTTTTTATCTAGCTCTATTAGAGGACACCGAGCACTAAACAGTATATAATACAAATCCCTTTTTAGAGGGAAATCTTGCTCAAAAACAAATTCCTTTAAAACATTCCCATCGTCTTTATTCAAAAAGAATATTTTATTATCACTTTTTACAAGGACTAGGTCGTCACACATCAAAGGTTTCTCAACTGCTTGCAAGGCCCCAAAGTCTATTATATTTTTTATATTTGCTAAAATACTTTTTGAACCTTTAGGGAAATCCCATAAAAGCTTACCTTTTTTATCATAACAACCAATGCCCCCTAGACCATATAAGAGGAGTCTTTCATTATTCATATATTCATAACCATACTCATGATATGTATGCTCCAAAAGTATCTCGTTTTTTTTGTTTAAATTAAAATCTAAGAGAAGTATTCTATTTTTGCTTCTTACAATCAGAGAATTTTTCTCATGAAAACAGTATATACTGGAAACCATTTCAGGAATAAGATAAAAATTCAATTCCATTCCCGTTGTAATATCAAAAAGCACAATATATGTCTGAGAATTGCTAAAAAGAGTTCCTTTTTTCCCTACAGAAATCAGAGCTCTTTTTTCATTATTTTCGTTAATGATAAGACATTTTAAAAACATCGATTCTATAGAGTCTTCTATTTTATACTTTTTTATGATATTAGAAATAGATACTTTTTCTATCTCTTCTCCATTCTCATTCAGCCTAACTATTAACTGGTTTTTAAAATCAAACAAAAATAAACTCTCATTATCCACAAAACCACACAGAGAAACTTTTAAATCTTTTAGTTTCCTTGGATCAATATAATATCTTCTACTATTATTAGAAATAGGTATCGTTTTTTCAGGATAAGACCAGCTATATTGGCCATCATTTATTTTAAATGCAAATAGCCTGTTTTTTTCAGTTATTACTACAATCGTATTTCCAACAAGATAATAGTCATTTATAAGCTCTCCAATAAATCGCTCCCACACAATAGAACCATTCCATTTATTAATAACTCGTATTACATCAGTACGAGCAAAACCTCCATACGAAATCTTTGTCCCCGGCAAAATAATATACTCGTCTTTTACCAATGGCGCGGTATCAAGCATAAGAATACCACTTGCTTCTGTACTCGGGAAACTTGCTATCTTTGATTTTGCTATAACTTCTTGCGACTGGAGCTTAATATTAATAATAAAAAGACAAAAAAAAACTGTTTTTATTCCTCTTCTTTTCATCTCGTTTTACCTTTTGAGATTATATTGGCCGGACTCTCGTCCGGCCGTTTTTTTTTATTTATCCAATACAAACACCACCAAAACAACCACCACCACAAACAATCCCTACTCTACAAAACCATCCCCAATCAGCATTTTCAATGGTTTCTTCGATAAGAACTAGGTCATCCAAATGAATCTTCTTTAATTCCATACAAGATCCTCCTATGCTTTTAGTCTTTAGATCTAATAACACCAGTCGCCATTGCACCATAGACCACAGACATAACCACTACAACCCATCCCACAAACAACTCCCCAGGCATTGTCAGTGGATTCCTCTATAATCTCAAGTTCTTCCAGGTCAATCTTTCTCATTTCCATAATATCCCTCCTAAATTACTTTTTGTCCTGGGCCCTGGACAAGGTTACAGAAATTGTAAATTCAAAAAAAAAAAAATGTCAATATATTTTTTCTATTTTTTTATCTAGCAATAAAATGTCAAAAACCTCTAATATCTCTATTTTACAAGCCTACCCTACACCCGTTTCCCTTTCCAGTAGACTGGGACATTGATTAAAACCAAAACGGTAAGGAGGCTAAAAAAGAGGGGCTCAAAACAGAGAAGCGCTCCATATAGAGGAAGGCTGAAGGGTGGTAAGTACGAAGAGACCGTTTGCCCCTTTTTCTTTCGGTACACCACCAACTCAACAGTATTAAGAACCATGGCCAACAACACTGCGGTTGGCAATGGCCATAGCGATGACCGCCAGGGCAGAATAAACAATCCCAGAGAACCCACCGTAATTAGCAAAGAAAGAAAGCCAAAGGCAAGCCGGGTACCACTATGAGGAGCATGTAAACCCCCTTTATTCCATCGAAGGGCCTGCCTAAAAAAACTTTTCCAGTCCTTTTCTGGTTCCGTAAACACCCTGGAATCTTCCCCAACACAGGCGTGAATTTTCCAGGCTGTTCGGCGAAGTACTTCTCCGATGAGGGCCGCATCTTCGGTGGCAGAAAAGGGAACAGCTTCGTAGCCCCCTATGTCCTGAAGGACCGCTTTTTTTATAGCCATGTTATTTCCAAAACCACCATCACAAGCCCCAAGGCCACAGGCCCCAACGAGATAATCATATCGAATGACATGGTCATAACTCTGAAAATACGAAAGAAACGAAACCTTTCGGAGAATTTTAAAGACCGGCCCGATAAGAAGACCAACAGAAGGCTCCCTCATCCGTTTCTGGATTCCGGATATCCAGGTAGGTGGAACCCAGCAATCCCCATCGGTAAGGGCTATTACCTCTCCTTTACAAAGGGGAAAACCTTTTCGAAGCGCCACTTGCTTATAATTGGGCCCCGGATTTTCGGTGAGATGAATAATAGTAACCGCTATATTTTTTTCTTGAGCCTTCTGTCGAAAGGTCTCAAGTAAGCGGGGAGTTTCGTCGGTGGATCGATCATCTACAAACACGCATTCAAACTTGTTTGTTCTCTGTTCCAGAAGACTTTCTAAGAGCAGGCCTATCCTGTGGGCTTCGTTATGGACCGCCACCAGCACCGATACAGAGGGGATTTCTTCTGGTTCCGCGGCTTCTCCCTCCCCCCTTGAGACTCCCTGGGGACGGTCCGACCTCTCTTCAACAAGCCTCTTGTCCCGTCGATGTTGTATAAAAAATCCACCCAACAGAACAGCATGTAATCCTACAAAAACACTAAAAAATAGTATTTCCACCATGGTTCCCAAACCCGTTTTATGGGCCCAAAATAAGCCTTCTGTCAAGGGTTAGTTTCTTCAAAGGCGAATTCCTATTTCTTAATAACACCCCAGGGTGTCAGAATTCCTCAAAATCCTGATCAGAGACGGAATCCTTCTTTTTTCTCGGTTCTTCGCTCCCTTTAGCTGGCCCAACCTTTGGGTCCCCCACCGAGCTTTTTTGCCCTTCTTTATGTTTAAGAGTTGTGTTTAACGAACCACCATCAAGCGAAGAGACTTCTTTTCTTTTTCCAAATAGCAATGGGCTTTCTTCCTGTTTAGTTCTTCCACCAGATCCCCGGAATCCCTCTAACCTGGATTCATCGTCTTTCTCAAGCTTGAAGTAACTTACCGCTTCGTGGAGTTGTTCCGACTGGGCCATAAGTTCCTCGGCGGTACTCGCGAGCTCTTCGCTGGAGGCCGCATTTTCCTGAATTACCATATCAAACTGGGTAATGGCCTGATTAATTTGCTCAATACCAGCACTTTGCTCACGGCTTGCTATGGCGATTTCCTGAACCAGTTCACTGGTCTTCTGAATACCGGGGACTATTTTTTCAAACAAAGTACCCGCATTTTCGGCGATACTGACACTCCGAGAAGTAAGAAGACCTATTTCTTTAGTGGCTTCCTTTGAACGGTCCGCCAGTTTTCCGACCTCCTTTGCCACCACCGCAAAACCCTTGCCTTGCTCCCCCGCCCGAGCGGCCTCGATACTGGCGTTCAGGGAAAGCATGTTTGTCTGCCGGGCAATTTCTTCAATAATTCCCATCTTCTGCACTATTTCTTTCATGGCTTGAACCGTCTCTTTTACGGCACTTGCCCCATTCTGGACATCCTGGCTCGCCTGGGTTGCTATCTTTTCAGCCACCAGGGCATTTTCTGCATTTTGTTTAATGTTAGCCGCGATTTCCTCTATGGCGGAGGAGATTTCTTCCGCATTCGCTGCCTGTTCAGTAGAACCTTGAGAAAGGCTTTGAGAACTCTGACTGATCTGCTGGCTTCCTTGCGCCACTTGCAAAGAAGCAGTTTGAATTCCCACAATAATCGAACGAAGATTCTCCGCCATTTCTTTCATGGCCAAACCCAGTACATCCTGGGACGATGCCAGAGGTATCTCCTGATATAGGTTTCCCTTGCCTAATTGTTCTAAAGCCGCAGCTTTATTCTTAAGAGAGTCAATCATAGTCACCAGGGCTCGAGAAAGACGATCCTTCTCACTGGCGATACGGACTTCATGTTCTACAATTCCCTCGGCGATTCCCAGGATAACCCGCTCTTTTTCTTGAATATATTGAATCATATCAGACATGGCTCTGCCTGTTTCTCCCAGTTCATCCCGACGTCGGGCCAGAGCGCGAAACGCCTGTTGATCTATGTTTTCCAGAGCTATATCCCCAAAGGCAATCCGGGAAGCCACTGCGGTATTCAATCGAATAGGCCGTGCGATATGGAAACTCATAAAGAGGGTTATAAACACGATAAAAAGGAGCGTAACAATAAAGATCCCCACCAGTAATCCAATAGTGGCCTTAAAGGTGCTTACCGCATGGTCTGCTATGCTCTGGGCATTTTCATTGACCATATCCTCGAGTTTATCTATTTCCCCCCGCATGGCATTAAACAATTCCTTTGCCCGACCAAAGGCAAGTTCTTTCGCTTTAGCCCGTGACTCGGGGTTAGTGGAAGAAGCTAATTCAACCACCCGTCGGGCTTCTTTTTCCCACTGGCTACGGGCTTGAAGGTAGGCCTGAAACCCCTCTTTTTCTGCTTCAGTCTTGGCAAGACGATGGTATACTTCCGATCGATCTAGGGATTGCTTAAAATTTTCTTCCCAGCTGGCAATATTTTTTTTAAAGGATTCTTCTTGAGGAGATATTTAAGAGGAGATTCCGTTCTGTTTCTATTAGTTGGTACAGGTCCCGATCGGCCTGATCAAGATTATCGATAGAAACGGTTATGTTTTTTGCATAGTCATCAAAATCCCCAAGCAAGACAACCATCGTACTATAGCTCAAAAGGGAAACCACTACTAAGGTTAGCGCTATAAGACCATAACTGATACTCAACTTATACCCTATCTTCATAACCGCCCCCTTTACTTCTCAGACTTCCTCAAATACGAATTCTAGGTTCCCGATGTACAGAATGCAAGGAAATACGAAAACAAAATTTCTGGCTCTCCTTAGAGGCCTTATTGAGAAAGAAAGGGAGCAAAGTCCTAGAGTTTTTCTCGGAAGGGCTTTCCTCTGTCCAGGCTCAGATTTGAATCCTTATGGCTATAAAAAAAGGCCGCCCTCTGGCGGCCTCTTGCCTGTGGAGAATAGGGGATTCGAACCCCTGACCTATTGATTGCGAACCAATCGCTCTACCAACTGAGCTAATTCCCCATCGGGCACTATAATAGTTTATATGCCCGGAAAAATCAAGGGATACCTTTTACGTGGAGACTTTATCATTACACTGCTGGTGCAAAGCATAGAAAGGAATAGCATTCCTCCAATAATTACATTACCTTCTCCCTCCTTTCCACGGGGCCCGGCACCACATAAAAAAGAGGATAAACCTGTACCTCTTGCAATGGTATCAATTGAAGCTGGTTCCAGCGTTCTATATCCCGCTGATACAATTTTTTAAGAAGGTGGGCCCATTCATAGGCCATCTGGCTCTCCATTACGGGGATGATAGTCCTGAGGTTTTCGGAAAATTCCAGTTTAGTCCTATCAAAAGAATAGCCCCGTCTCCGGGCCTCAGCACAAATTACTGTGAGATATGCCGTAATAGCTTTACGGGGCTCTTTGTACTGCCTGAATCGCCACAGTTGGGGGTGGGCGGTATACCCTTTTGTTTTCCCTCCAGTACTTTTTTGGCCAGGAGGCCCTCCCGCCATACCGCAAGCAACCCTTTAACATCCAAATATTGAGGAGCAAGAGACCACAAACGCATCAATATACCTCCTATAGAACCTCAAATCATATACTTTTCTATCATTTCTTTTTTTAAAATGCTATTTCTTATTTTTTATCATTACTTAACAGAGCATATTGCAAAAAAGAGCATACATTGCTATTATTTAGAAAAACGACACCAGCAATGGTCTAATATGAATATCATGCGTATTCATGACCAGCTGTTCGTTTTTACGCACGGAGGAGTGTTTTTATGAAACACCTCAGATTTGTTCTTCCCCTCGTCGTTGGAGCTCTCGTTTTTGTGGCTTGCCAGGCAAAACTGCCTCAGGCAGAAGTGGATGCAGCTACCGCAGCATACGAAGCTGCCAAGACCGCTCAGGCAGAAGTATACGCTCCTGAGTCGTTCAAAGCCGCATCCGACGCTTACACGGCTTTGCAGGACAATCTCAATGCAAAGGAATATGGCAAGACCAAGGCCCTGGCTACGGCTCTTCTGGAAGCTTCCCAGAAAGCCAAGGCTGACGCAGAAGCGGCTATCGAAACTGCTAAGGCTGAAGTAGCTACCCTGGTTAACGATATCAACAATCTTCTTCCTGTGGTCCAGGCTGAACTTGCCCTGGCTGCCAAGGCCGGCAAGAAGGCCAAGGTCGATGTAAAGGCCTATCAGGATGCCCTTACCGCAGGCGCCCAGGTCTTTGCAGATGCCCAGGCTTCTACCGATTATGCCGACGCAAAGACCAAGCTTCAGGGTCTGAAAGACAGCCTCGTAAAGGCTCAGCAGGAGCTTGAAGCAGCGGGATACAAGAACAACTAATTGTTCTGAAAAATAAGAATCACTTTTTAAACAAAGGGGCTGTTTCGGAAGCACTGAAACAGCCCCTTTTATTTTCACTTCCCCCTACAATACTACGCAGAAGAAACCGCAGAAAACTGACGGGCATACAGGGTACGATATACGGTTCCCCGCTCAAGGAGTTCTTCATGGGTTCCTATCTCCACAATTGAACCCTGATCCAGCACCAGAATAAGATCCGCCTGTTGTATTGTAGATAGGCGGTGAGCAATGATAAAGGTGGTCCTGTTTTCCATTAGCCGATTCAACGAATCCTGAATTAGCGCCTCCGACTCCGTATCCAGGGCGCTCGTGGCTTCGTCCAGAATAAGGATGGCGGGATCCTTTAAAAAGGCCCGGGCAATGGTAAGCCGTTGCTTTTGCCCTCCTGAAAGCAGCAGACCCCGCTCGCCAACTTCCGTATCAATTCCCCGGGGAAGTTGCATCACAAAATCATAGGCATTTGCTTCCTGCAATGCCACGAGGAGTTCTTCTTTTTTCGCCGTGGGTCGTCCGTACAAAAGGTTTTCTCGAATGGTTCCGCTAAACAAAATCGGGTCTTGCAAGACCATACCAATATGGCGCCGCAGCGATTGTAAGGTAAAATCCCGGACATCTATCCCGTCAATCGTAATAGCGCCACTGGTAGGATCGTAAAAACGGGGGATAAGGTTGACAATAGTAGTCTTCCCCGAACCGCTTCTTCCCACGATGGCGATCCGCTGGCCTGCTTTTACCCTAAAATTGAGGTGCTTTAAAATAAGGTACCCACTATGATAGCCAAAATTTACATCATGAAAGGCTACTTCCCCTTTAATATGCTCAATGTCTCGAGCCCCTTCCCGCTCTTTTATTTCCGGTTTCATATCCATGAGTTCAAAGATTCGATCGATGGCAGCCATGGAAGTAGAAAACACCGCATTGAGCTCAGAGAAGCGCTGCAAGGGGAGATACAGGGGATTTAAGTACATGGTAATCGCCACGAGTTCCCCCACCGTGAGGGCCCCACTAATCACCCGCAGCCCTCCCACAATGATAACCACTAAGGGCGCTATGTTGGTAAGCACCCCGCTAATCATCATATTCAGGGACTGCAGATGCACACTCTTCATCGTCGTTCCCAGAAGCTCATCAGACAATTCCACGAAGGCCTTTTGTTCCCGTTCTTCGCCGGTAAAGGCCCGAATAATCACGTTCCCCGCCACTCGTTCCTGGACCACTCCGGACATTACCTCTATGCCCTGTTGAACGGCGTGGCTATTCGCTTTTATACGGGTTCCCAAGAACCGAAAAAAGAAGATATACACCGGGAAATTCGCCAGGGCCACCCAGGTCATAAAACCATCAATATTGAATAAGAAATACAGGATCGCGATAATCGCCGCCCCATCAATCCAGATATTGGTGAGGGCATTCCCCACCATATTTTGAGCCTGCGCCACATCCTGAATAAGCCGGGACACCACATTTCCTGACCGCTGACGGTTAAAAAAAGACGCGGACATCCGCAACACATGCTGGTACAAATCACACCGAAGATCAAAGACAGAGCGATTACCGGCCACACCGGCAAAATAATGTCGAACATACGTAAAAGGGGCCCAGACAAAAAGAAAAAGCAAAATGACTGACCCGGTAGCAAAGAGCAGGGCATGAATTTTTTCGGGGGTGCTCAATACCGTGGAAGGGAACACCTCGTCGATAAGATACCGGGTAAGTTGGGGCACCACGAGGGGAAGGGTAAACTTAACAACGCCCCCTATCGCAGCCAGAAAAATTGCCCATCCGTATGGCTTTATATAGGCAAGAAAACGTAAAAAATTGGAGTTCTTTTTTTTCATGATTATCACTGTCCCGCCTTTTTCAGGACCTTTTCATTTAGCAGCTTCTATGTATTTCCAAAAATGGGGTTTTTAATTCTACCTTTTTCCCCTGCCTTTGCGCTATCGCCCAAAAAAGAAACCCTTACCGTATCGATGCCAGCGACCCGCATCCCGTCGATTATTCTCATCTATTACTTTCATCACATACGCAGCAAAGGCTTCCTCGTTGCCGGCCTCATTATTCTGGAACGCCAGCACCCGAAAGGGTTCGCTGGCCGAGGATGCAAGGAGCTTATCCGCCATAATCCGAAAGGCCTCCGCCACGAGGGGCTTAAACATGTCTATATCATTGCCTCCCTCTTCACTCGAAGTCCCATCGGCAAGGACAAGGGCCAGGGTCCCCCGCTCGCGGGCAGAAAAATACCGGGTAAGTTCCCGTCCAAGGTAGAACCAGCTTTTCAGGTACCCATCTATGTGGTGATCAATCTCAGCAACCCGTACTTCCTTTAAGCCCCTTCGGATGCCCCAGGGGGTACACACTACCAGGGCCTCATCGATTTCGCCAAGGATGTTTCGGGCCGAAAGGAGCACCGCCTGGGCAGAAACAGAACTTGCCCCTTTCCAGGGAATGGAAACTATTTTATTACCTTTGTTTTCTACATTATTAGCTGAACTTTCTCTCGCGGACAGGTCTCTATCCTTTTCCTCTTCATCCTGAGAAGAAAGGAAAGCTGTTACCACTGGTTCCACCCGCTTAGCCGCTTCCCGGGCAAGGGCCTCTGCCACAGCCCCTTCACTTCCTGCAATCAGTATGCCCCGTGTCATAATAATTTAGTGTATACAAGATGAACAAAGAGAGCAACAGGCCTTTTGGTTTCGTCACGCTGCGGTTAAATTTTTACCCCCTTCAGGGAAGATCATAGGGGGCGCCTCCTCTTGACCGGGTTTTTCGCTTGTAATCGAGACATCCCCAATTCCCCAAAGGGTATCGACGATTGCCGGCCTTCGTGATAGGTTTATAACTATGCGTATTGCCCTTGCTCAAATTGATACGACCATCGCAGATTTTGGGGGAACCTGCGAAAAGGTTATTCATTTTACGAAGGAAGCGAAAACCAAAGGGGCCCAGATGATTCTGTTCCCCGAATTGGCCCTCGGCGGCTATCCTCCCATGGATCTTCTGGACCAGGAATCTTTTGCAGATTTTTCTGAGAAAGCCCTTCGAAGGCTTCAACAGGAGGTGCCCCCGGATATTGCCGTGGCGATTGGCTATGTGGCCCGGAACCGCCATACCCAGGGGAAAGCCCTGGTGAACGCCTATGGGGTTATTCTGAATGGAGCCCTTGTTTTTGAACAGGAAAAAACACTCCTTCCCACCTACGATGTGTTTGATGAAGCCCGTTATTTCGAAAGCGCCCGGAAACGGGCGGTCTTTTCGTACCAGGGGCTACGCATCGGTTTTGCCATCTGCGAAGACATGTGGCGGGAATCGGACAACCCTTCGATCCACTACGAAATTGATCCTATCCGGGAGTTACTCGACCAGGGGGCCCAAATTATCTGCGTCCCCTCTGCCTCGCCTTACTATGCCTACAAGATGGAGCAGCGGGTAGCCCTGACAGAGAAAATCTGCCGGCGAGGGAATGTACCGCTTATTTACCTGAATCTGGTAGGGGCCAATGACTCCATCATTTTCGATGGCCGCTCTTTTGTGGCAGAACCCCATCCTAACGGGAAGGTTTCTCTTTCCCTGGTAGGCCCTGCTTTTGAAGAGGCCCTCCTCTATTGGGATTGGGAGGAAAAAAAAGGACATCTTTTCCCAGGAAGCACCGCGCCTACCGATAGGCCTCCCTCGCCTCCCCGGGAGATGCTTTCGACCGCGCAGTCCTCTCTGGGGCTTTCTGGATCATCTCATCATCAAGAGCTGAAGCAGCAAGAAGACAGCGAACTCGACCTTATCGAAAAGGCCCTGGTTACGGGCATCCGGGGATACATGAAAAAGTGCGGTTTTTCCCGGGCCCACCTGGGACTTTCGGGGGGCATCGATTCGGCCCTGGTAGCATACCTGGCGGTACAGGCTATCGGAAAAGAAAACGTGGTTGCCTTTGGGCTTCCTTCCCGCTTTTCTTCCCGGGGTTCCCGGGACGATGCCCAGGAGCTTGCAAAAAACCTGGGCATCCGTTTCGAAATGCTTTCGATAGAACCGGCCTTTACGGCCTACCTCCAAACCCTTGAACCGGTATTTGAAGGACGCCCCTTTGATCTAGCGGAAGAAAACCTTCAGGCCCGCATTCGGGGAACCCTGCTCATGGCCTACTCAAACAAATTTAACTCCATGCTCCTTACCACCGGCAATAAAAGTGAACTCGCCATGGGGTATTGTACCCTGTACGGCGATATGGCCGGGGCCCTGGCTCCCATCGGGGATCTCTTAAAAATAGAGGTATATGCCCTCTGTCGGCGTATCAATGCTCGCTACGAGCAGGGGGGCCACAAGCCGGTATTTCCCGAAGCCATTTTAACCAAGGCGCCTTCCGCGGAGCTCCGCCCGAATCAGGTGGATCAGGACAGCCTTCCCCCCTACGAAATTCTCGATGAGATCCTTAAACTCTACGTGCTTGAAAACCTTTCTAAGGTAGAAATCGTACAGCGAGGATGGGACGAGGCCCTAGTAAGTCGGGTTATCACCGCGGTGGCCCGGGCAGAATACAAACGGCGTCAGGCCCCGCCGGTACTGAAAGTATCACGCCGGGCCTTCGGGATGGGGCGGCGCATGCCCATCGCCCGGATCATCTACGAAGGATAAGGGCAAAAGGGCTCACGAAACGGGGAAAGACCTTGTTCACCTGGTCTTTGACCCCGGTTACAAAAGAGCTTTTCCCTGTTTGCGAGGCTCATCACACGTAATAAAGGGGTAATTACATGGAGAAAAAAGGGGGGAATGTTTGGCAAGCATTGGGGATACCAGCGGTGCGGCAAGAAACCCGGCTTCCCTGTATGTGGGGCGTCCTTGTTTTTTGCCTCTGGAGCGCCCTGCTGGCCTGCCGTTTTGCGGGACCATCAAAAACAGGAGAACCCCTTCTTAAGTCTGAAGGGATACCCCTTGTGGAGTCCTCCCTTGATTTTCGCCTTCCTTTACCCCAGGAAGTCCGCATTGGGGCGGTAGGAGACATCATGCTGGACCGCCTTATCGGAACCGTCATAAGCCGGGATGGGTGGGCTTCCCCCTTCATGGGCATTAAACCCCTCTTTGAACAGGTTGATATCGGCTTCGCCAACCTGGAAAGTCCCGCATCATTCCTTGGTAAACCCTATCCTGGTAAGGATCCAGAGATTACCTTTCGGGCCAATCCTGGGGCCCTCCTGGGGCTTAAGTACGCCGGCATCGATGTGGTCTCCCTGGCCAATAACCATGCTAATGACCATGGAAAAGAGGCCCTTCTGGAGACCATCCAGGCCCTAGAAGTGCTGGGCATTGCGGTGTGCGGAGCAGGGGAAAACTACCAACGGGCCCATCAACCGGCCATACTCCGGTGCGGCCCCTACCGGATAGCCTTCTTAGCCTACGCAGAGCCCGTCTGGTCGGTCACAAAAGCGGGCGAAATGGCGGGGGTCGCCACTATCGAGAAAGAGGAAATCCTTGCGGATATTAAGGCCGCAAAACAAGAGGCGGATCTCATCCTGGTTTCTCTCCATTGGGGCGTAGAACATCAACATTTCCCCTTAGAAAAAGATCGGGCCCTTGCCCACGACCTTATTGATGCAGGGGCCCACGGGATTCTGGGGCATCACCCCCATGTACTGCAGGGGATAGAAATTTACAGGGGCTACCCCATCCTGTATTCCCTGGGGAACTGTATCTTTGATATGCGGGCCGACGCCACCTATGAAACGGTCTTTGCGACCCTGAACTTCGATATACAAAAACAGGGAAGTGTGGATAAAACCATCGGCGCGGAAAAAGACCAAAAAGCCGACGAAAGAGAGCCATCCAGGAAGACATTCTCCGAGCAAGGCCAGCCTACCCAAGAACCTGGGAGGAGCCGTGCCTCTCTGCGTTCCCTTACCCTTATCCCCCTGGTGATTGAAAAACCCCTCTATCGGCCAGGACTTGCCGGGGGAGAACGGCAGAAAAAAATTCAAGAGGTTCTGAAAAAAGCTTCCGCCCCTCTGGGGACCACCCTACGCCTTACGCCGGAAGGCTATCTCTATACTGAATACCGCCCGTAATCATTCAGGCTTTTTGCGTCCCAGGATTTCACTCAGTTCCTCGATATTGTAGGGCTTAGGAATTATGCCATCAAACCCAAGATTCTTATAATCCGCCAGGACATCCTCATCTGAATATCCCGACGAAATAAAAAGAGGAAGGTTCGGATCAAGGGTTCGTAGAATGCGGGCCGTTTCTTTCCCGCCCATACCAGTAGGAACCACCAAATCCAGAATAGCGGCTACGAATACCCAGCCTTCTTCCCGGGATTTTCGCAAAACCTCTACCGCCTCTTCTCCACGGCTGGTGAGTACCGGCATATACCCCAACCGCTGGAGCATGTCCCCCAGGACCGAACGGACACCGTATTCATCATCCATAACAAGTACATGCCCTCTACCACTTTTTATTCCCGGTTTTTCCGTTTCCTGGGGAGCTTCGGAGGCCTCAGGAAGATAGAGGGAAAAAACACTTCCCTCCCCTACCTTTGATTGGACCCCTACGGCTCCCCCATGATGTTTGATTACCGAATACACAATGGCAAGTCCCAACCCGGATCCCCCCTTTTTACTTGAAAAGAAGGGTTCAAAGATCCGTTCTAGATGTTCTGGGGAAATGCCAAAGCCAGTATCGGCAAATTCTATCTTTACATATGTACCGGGAACGAGGGCAGGGATAACCGAGAGTTTTTTCGCTTCCTTTTCATCTACGATTGCCTGACGAACCTGAATGGTGAGGGTCCCTCCATTAGGCATGGCCTGAATAGCATTTAAAATAAGATTATTAAAACACTGAACCAGTTGTCCCGCATCCGCCCGGGCAACAAAGGAACTTTTTTCCAATCGCAAGGAAATGGTTACCGGGCTACCCGCCGCAGAAAGCCGGATGGATTCTCGCAAAAGGGGAACCACATCTACCGGTGCGATGACCGGATCCCCTCCCTTTGCAAAGGTTAATAATTGATACGATAGGTCCCTTGCCCGGAAACAGGCACTTTCGGCCCTGAGGACCTTATCGTATAAGGGAGAATCCTCAGGGATGCTCAACTTTAATAAACTGATATTCCCGAGAATCGCCGTAAGGATATTATTAAAATCGTGGGCGATGCCCCCCGCCAGGATACCTATCGATTCAAGTCGCTGGGTCTTTACCAGTTCTTCCTGAAGCCTGTCCAGATCGGTCACATCCAAAAGAATAAAAAAGCCTCCCTGTCGATTCTTATATACAAAGGGAGACGCAGAAATTACACAGTGTTTTTTCCTTCCATCCGCCATTAGCAAGTCCACATCCTGAAGGCGAACAATTTGATTTTGCACAAGCCCTGCAATCAGGGCCTCCATAGTTTTCCAGTCAAGGGGAAGTTTTAAATAGGGTACATAGCTCCCTATCAGTTGATCCTGGGGAACTCCAAAAAGCTCTGCCATGGCCTGATTGGCATCGAGGATCGTTTTTTCTTTTATGTCCACAATCATCATACCCACAGGGCTTGCATGGAGGGCCTGGGAAATACTGGTTTCAAGGGAGGAAAGACTTTTAGCCACCATAAGCCGCCGGTCTATTTCCAGGGCGAGATCCTTTTCTGCGCTGATGTCATGGGCGCTGATAAGATAACCCGCCAATACATGATCCCGGGATTCAATAGAGCGGACCGAAATAGTTGCGGGGACCACCCGCTTTTTCCCAAAAACAAACAGCCCTTCAAAAGAACCTTTTTGTTCAAACAGGTGTGCTTCAAGCCATTCCCGGCTTTTTTCTGCCCCCGGTATAAGGAGCGAAAGGGGATATTTTTCCTCCTCCCCCTCTGAAGCTTCTGGAAAGATATCCCGAATATTGGTTTCTACTATCATGCCATCTCGATCGGTAATAACAACCGCATCATACATGGTGGCAATCACGTGATGAGCCACACCCGCTTCTGCGAAAGAAAGGAGGTCGTAGCGAAATTGGGCAAGGGCAAAACCTGATACCAAAAATGTAAGAAACATAGGAAGCATGGGGGGAAGACTTTCAATTCCCCAGAAACGGATTACAAAACCAAGAATGTAGGTTCCCACAAAAGTGGGAATGAAAAACCACAACAATATAAAAGAACGTTTACGGGTAATCACATCCGAGGAACGAAGACCTTTTACCGTAAGAATCAGAATACTGATAAGGCCTGACAAAGAATAGTTTGCCACATTAAACCAGTGCCAAAAGGAACTATGGTTATATTTGGCGTGCCACCCGAGGGGTACCTTTACTGGCTCAAGCAGTACCGCCCGGGGATTAAACAGCTGTACTATCGAAAGCAAAGCCCCCGGCACCACAAGAAGCCAGTATCGCTTTCGCAAGCGAGATCCTGCCATCAGCAGACTAAAGAGGACAAACATACCCGGCGTCAGGTACCAGGTAAAGGAAAAACTTAAAAACCACAGGCGAGCTTCTTCCTGAGTAGGAGATGAAAGAAAGAAAGCGTTTGCTAAAGTTCCCATCGCAAAAAAGGCGCAGAGCCAGATAAACAGGGCATGACTTGGAGGCAATCGGTAACGGGCAAGGCGGGGACGGCGGAAATAGGTGTAGCCCCCCAGCACAATATATAGAGAGGCAGAAAGTATGTTCAGTATAAAAATAAACCTCATAGCTCTTACCCTATTATACTCATTGACGGATATGTTTCCATCCGGTATCTTCAATATCTATGAAAGTATGGATAAAACTTTTGATTGGAACCATCCTGGGGATTCTCCTTGGCCTTGTGTTTCCACAAAATAATCAAAACCTTATAGGTTTTATCACCTGGCTGGAACAAGTGGTCCTTCAAATTGGCCGCTATAGTCTGGCACCTACCTTGTTTTTTTCTCTCATGATAGCCATCTATGAAGTTCGTCAGGATAAGCACCTATGGCCTATTATAGGGCGGACGTTCATCGTTATCATCATCAGCAGTTTGATTATCCTCATCACCGGTATCTTAGTACCCCTCCTGTTTCCTCCCGCCCGAATTCCCATCCTGGCGGAGGGACAAAAAGAAAGTATTCCCTTCGATGTGGGACAGGCGATTCTGGATATTTTCCCCACCAACATGTTTACGGCCCTTTTCCCCAGGGGAGACTACCTGCTCCCCTTGTGGGTATTCGCCTTTTTCGTAGGCGCCGGTTTCTCCTACGATCGCAACTACACAAAGCCCGTTATTGCTCTGGCGGACTCTTTATCTCGAATCTTCTATTATGTATCAACATTTTTTTCGGAAATTTTAGGCATTCTGATAATCACCATTGCCGCCTACTGGGCCATTCAGTTTAAAGAAGCCCTGCAAGCAGGGGTATACCGGGATCTGATTCTTATCTTAGCAATATACGCCACAGCGCTTTGTTTTATTATTTTACCTCTTTTTCTCTATATCTTCGGACCAAAAACGAATCCCTGGAAACAGGTATATGGATTAGTGGGTTCTGCCATTAGCGCCTTTATCAGTGGGGACCTTTACTTTAGCATGCCCATACTTATCCGACAGGCAAAAGAAAACCATGGGATTCGACGGCGGGTAAATACTATCACCTTACCCCTCTTTACTACCTTTGCCCGGGCGGGAAGCGCCATGGTAGCCGCCATATCCCTCATCGTGATTATTAAATCCTATTCAAGCCTGGGAATTAGTGGCTCCGAAATCATTACTATTTTCCTCCTCAGCTTTGGGCTTTCGTTTCTACTTGCCCGCCACCCCGGCGATGGAGCGTACATAGGGGTAGCAGTTATTTGTTCCTGGTACGGGAAAGGATTTGAGGGGGGCTATCTTATTTTAAAACCCATCGCCTTTTACCTGATTGGCATTGGTACCTTAATTGACGTGGTGGTGGCATCCCTGGGAACCTTTGTGGTGGGCAAACTCATGAACATGCAGGAAGAACGGGAAGCCCGACACTTCATATAATTCTTTTGCACACCGTTGCGCCCCCGCAGGAGGCCCATATTACCCTTAGGCGCTGTGCACCTTGCGGACTCCCTGATTCTCCTTGAAGAGGGGTAGCAGTTCCTTCCCCGTAAGACTTACAAAAAGGCCTTTTAATTTTTGTAGAAGGTGAACCTGGGAATTCTTAAAACAAAAACGGGGCAGAATGACTCGGGGGACCCGGTAGTGGCGTACAAACTGAAAAAACCGGGGCAGGGTTGCCGCAAGCCCTGCGGTGGTACATCCCATGCCGCGACCAGAGGCTTCTAGCATCCTGGCATTGAGCATCTGTTCATACTGGCCATCCTGGGCTACCGCAAGAATGGGCTTACCCAGTACCAGAGCTTCCGATATGGTCTGGTGTCCTGCGGTAGAAATCACCGCGGTACAGTGGGTAAGGGCATAATCAAAATCCTTTCCTTTTTCGGGAAAAAGTTGATATCGACCGGGTAGATACCGGTCCAGGAGAGGAAGAATCCGTTTTCGGGCATCCTCTTTTAAATTCACCGCAAAGAACCCTTCGTCTTTTACCGTATAGCGATGGAGGGACGGTCGCAAGACTGGCCCTACGTCACCGTAGTAAAAAGAAACTAAGACCCGTTTATCCCAGGGCCCTTCCATAAGGCGAGCTACCAGGGAGGCAAGCCAGCTTCGGGGGTCCCAGGTGATAAAACGATGCACAATACCGGGGTGATTCATCTGGACAATGGGAATACCCGCAAGCCGGGCCGCCCAGGGAAGGTAGGGTTCAAAATCAGAGAGCACCACATCGATATGAAGCTCCATAAGCTTTTTCGCTAAGCGCCGGACGGCAGGTATAAAATGAAGCCCCCGCCGGATTCCCTCAAGAACCGTTGGAAGATAGCGAATTCTATTGTTCTGTTTTACAAATTCAAAACACGGAATAGAAAAAAGTTTAGCCTCAGGAAGTCGATACTTTACAAAATCCTGGACTGGCTCCGGAACGAACAGAAAAACCTGGCAATCCTTTTGTAAATCCTCATACAGGGCAACCATTCGGGCCGCATGTCCAAAACCTTCTCCTGCACAGGAATAGGCTACACGCACAGAAACCTCCCCAGAACCGTTGTCCTCCTTTGTGGGAATTTTCGGTCATCCGTATGAACCCATACGAAATAGCAGGTTGTCCCATCAAAGGGAGTTCCCCTGATATCTCTCACCGGGGAAGACAACAGCCCCTTTTAGGAAAGTTTCTCTTTTTCTTGTAGAATAACGGTTAAGATTTTGTAAGAAACTGATGAATAATCAGAGGAAACCGATACCTAAAGAAGGGCTACCTCACTTTTAACATCATTTTAATAGAGCAAATTAATAGAGCAAAGGGAGGTCGCCCTCTTTTTACGGGATGCATTACACCTCATGTTTCGGAGCCGATATCCCGCCGGTAGCCCATCCCTGTAAAAGAAACAGCCTTTATGGCATCGTAGGCCTTTTTTTGGGCTTCCTCAAGCGAGGCCCCCCAGGCAGAAACCGCAAGAACCCGGCCGCCACTGGTAACCAGGGAAGGGGATCGTTCTGTAGAATTCTCGCCCATCTCCTGTTGCCGGGCCCCTGCGACAAACAAACGGGCTCCCACCGCTTTCAGGGCAGACCACTCAATATGAATGGGATCCCCCTTTCGGTATGAACCTGGATATCCTTCGGCAACTGCCACGGGAGCACAGACATAGCCCTTTTTCCAGCGTAGTTCAAAAGAAGCAAGGCTCCCCTGCTCAATCGCCGTACAAAGGGAGGCAAAATCGCTGTCCATAA
Source organism: Treponema sp. J25 (assembly GCF_004343725.1). Classification (NCBI taxonomy): domain Bacteria; kingdom Pseudomonadati; phylum Spirochaetota; class Spirochaetia; order Treponematales; family Treponemataceae; genus Treponema; species Treponema sp. J25. Next base: position 3,666 of record NZ_PTQW01000008.1, on the reverse strand, counting down.
GGGGCAGTACCGCCTGGGTTTCGGGGTCCCCCAGGCGGACGTTGTATTCCAGAAGGTAACAGGTATCCTGGTACACCATCAGGCCAAAAAAGATGAACCCCCGATAATAAAAATCCTCCGCCACCATACCCCGAAGGGTGGGTTGTAAGATATGCTCCAGAAAATCCTTCTCTGCGGCAGGAGAAAAATCATCTACCGGCGCAATGGCTCCCATACCGCCGGTGTTGGGGCCCTGGGCGCCCTCATAGCGCCGTTTATGATCCCGGGCGCTTTTAAAGGGGAGTATCACCGGTGGAGTGGCCTTCCCTTTTTGAACACTGACCGCCGCCAGCACCGAAACTTCCTTTCCGGGAAGGAATTCTTCTATCACCAGGGTCTTCCCTGCGGCGCCCAGGGCCCCCTGGCGCATAAAGCTTTCTATCGTAGTCTTTGCTTCTTCCATGCTTTGTGCGATAACCACCCCCTTCCCCGCAGCCAGACCATCGGCCTTAATGACCAGGGGCCGAGATGGGGAAGCAGAAAAATGGGCGCGGGCAATTTCCTGGGCCTCATCATAAACCGTGGTGGTCCAGCTTTTGGCGGTCCGAACGCCATAGCGATTCATAAATTCCTTGGCAAAGGCCTTGCTGGCTTCAAGTTGGGCCGCCCTCTGGGTGGGCCCTACGATGGCCAGGCCCTGACTGCGAAAATAATCCACAATGCCAGCGGCAAGGGGCGCTTCCGGCCCGACCACGGTAAGGTCGATGGCGTGGGCGCTCGCCCACCGGGCCAGGGGGGAAAAAGAAGTGGGATCGTCGGGGTTCCCCGCATTCAAACGCACATTCTGGCACTTTTCCTCCTGGGCAGTCCCCCCATTCCCAGGATATACAAACACCTGTTCCACCCGATCCGACTGGGCAAGTTTCCAGGCGATAGCATGCTCACGGCCACCAGAACCAATCACCAGCACCTTCATTACCGTTTCTCCCTTTTCACAAACTTGCCCTAGTATGCCATATGGGGGGAAAAAATTCAAAGCACAGTCGAACCTTCTGCCCCCAAAAGATGATTTTAAAATCTAAAATAGTGAAAATTTTTATTTTCTGTGTTGACGGCTCCGCTAGCCGGTTTTAGAATATCCCCAAAAAGGGAGGTAAAATGCGCTTTAGTTGCAAAATATTTCTACCTCCGGGGACCATTATCCCCACCGATTCCCGGCGCCATCTCCTTTCTCTTATCAAAGAAACCTTTCAACAGAGCGGAGAGGATGGGCAGGACTTCTACAGTCGCCAATATAGGGGCAATCATCAGAAGCCCTTTACCTTTTCCGCCTATTTCCCATTAAAGGACGATGGGACCAAGAAGGTGCTGGCGGGAGATTTTTTCACCCTTTTCTTCTCTACCAATGATTATGAATTCCTGATGCGGGTCTATAATGGTTTGATGAAAATAAAAAAGGACAATTTTACTCTTTTTGGGACCCAAATAATTAATATAAAGAATTTATTTCTGTTCCCAGAAAAAAGATTTACCACCAATGAAGTTGTATTTAAAACGTTGTCGCCATTCCTGGTAAGAAACACAGAAAATGGAGACAAATATCTTTATCCTGCGGGGGAAAAAATCCAGACAAAGGATCCAGCGAAGGATATACAGCGTTGGCCATACTGGGAAGCATCACAGAATTTTGTTGATACCCTCCGAACCTCTCTTAGCTCTCTTGTTAAGAATGAATTCCCTGATTACAAAGGAGAAATAGGGGTTGAGATAATTGTCCCTGTTGTTGTTCCCATTCTGCATGGCTCAGGCAATAGGGAACATGAATTCAAAATGACATTCCCGGGCATCAAGGGCCAGATAAAAATTAAGGCTCATCCCGATATTTTAAAACTTTTTTATGACATCGGCATCGGCGCCCGCCGCAGCGAAGGCTTCGGCATGCTGGAGGTGGTGGGATGAGTGACAATAATAATGAGTATATTACCCTTTATCCCTCAAACTGGCTGTATAACGCGGGGTGGTGGGGTTTTTGAGTTGTTTGGATAGAGAGGATTATTTGGATGATAATAACGGTAAAAAAAATAATACAAAATATGAAACTAAAGAAGATGGAACAACAACGATAAATAATAAAGAAGTGTTTAGCAAAATTAAAGTTGAGGAAAATTATTTTGAAAACGGTAAAGTTATAAACTTGAAAGGTAAAAATCAATATTATCCTAATTTCATTGATGTCGGAGGAAATCAAAAAGAAGTTTTTAAAGAATTTATTGCTGCGTTTTCTGATTTAAATAAAACCGAGCAATACAATTGTGAGTTATGCGAATCAGGATTATTAGTTAAGAAAGATAATTTAGATAATGGAATTGACAACGATCAAAAAGAAAAATTCTTTTCTAAAATTTCCACATTAAATATGGCTCATAATAAAATTTTAGGGCCATCAGAGAAGTTCCCAAATTCCTACTGGAATTTTAATTCTGGTCTTAAAATATGCCACTTCTGTACATTTCTTCTCATTCATCACCACTTGGCTTTCACAAAACTTTCCGATGGTTCTGAAATATTTATCAATGCCCCTTCTTTTAAACTGATGTATGAACTCAACAAGCTAGTTAGAGAACTTTTTGGGAAAACAGATGTGGATTCTACTAAAAAACGAGAAATTCTTGCAATGAGTGTTATCGAATATACAAGAAGACTTCAAACTACCCTGGGGCAATGGAATGCTATGAATATTGAGATAGTTATAAAAAAGGGAGATGAAATTGATTTTTATACTCTTCCTTATGAAACAGTGAATATTATTTCTGATAGAGCAATAGCATCTATATTATCAGATATAGGAGAGTTTGCTATATTTGATTCTGTCATTTCTGGAAATTATTCTTTTCTACAAGAAATTTCTTATAAAATAATAAGAGCATCATTTAAGAATGAAAGTATTTCTGCTTTTATTAAGATGTATAAAAATCAAAACAACTCTATTTTAACAGCACAAAAGATTTTAAAGTTATATGCCACAATTATAGATAGGAGGAGACTATATGCCAGAACAAAATGACAAAAACCAAAAAGCAATATCTTTAGAAGAACTTAAAGAAAAGGTAAGAAATAATAATTTTCAGTATGAAGATTTTGAAAATTATTACAAACAAATGAGAGAAAAAGAAAAAGAGTTTCTCTCGCTTCTTGAATGGGTTTGTCAATCAAAGCGAGATGATAAAAACCTTCAAAGATTGTTACAAAGATCTTCTCTTGAGAGTGTATCAAATCTCATGGAAGATCTTAAGAATCTCGGCTATGGTGTTCAAAAAGATTTAGGTGAAGATTTCGCTAAAATGGGCTATAGATTACTTGAGCAGGTGCGAGCAGGAAAAACAAGTGATGTAATGTATGGGATTTCAAGAATTTTTATAACCCATCAAAGGAATCTACCGGATATTTTAAATGAGGCTTTTAAGCCATATTATGATGTTGAAACTTTTAAATGTCTTTTATACGCATTTTTAAGTGCGGCAATAAAACCAGAAAGAAAATCAAAACAGGAGGCATAGAACCATGTCAAACATTAAAGACATTACTGTTACCATTATTTTTGAAGGAGCGGCTCTGAACAGAGATGAAAAGATTGGAGGGAATATTCAGTCTATCAAAAAACTGACAGCGCTATTTGTCAACAAATTT
>NZ_PTQW01000007.1 GCF_004343725.1 Treponema sp. J25 | reverse complement strand
GTTTCTAGGGCTCATTATACTATGCGCTCACGGGGGACTTTGCGCTGAATGTATTAAATTTATCAGACATAACCGGCGGCGGATTAAAAGGAGGGTTATTAGAGTTGCACCTAGGTAAAAAGGGTGCGACAATGAATGTGGGGATGGGAGGTGCGGATATGAGCCTTGGGACGATAGGGCAGAGTCTCGCGGGGCTTGAGGCGTGGAAGGTGAACCTGGAGATACTGACCTCGGGGCAGGAAGAGGGGTGGAAGTATGCGAGTGCGCTGCGGACGCTGTATTCGGTGGGCGGGGTAGCCGAGAAAGCCCTCTATGACGAGGTATTGAGCGGGAAGACCAATATAGAAGTGAATAGAGATGGAGCTTATTCGGCTAAGACCGAGGCGAATGGCGACGGGACGAAGACGATCTATCTAGGGCAGGGAGCATTAGAAAAGGGAAGCCGATTTGGGATGAACATCCTGCTAGCCCATGAAGCGTATCGGAACGGGATAGATGATGGGGAAGTGGGCCAGCGGGAAGAGACGGACCGGGCGGTGCTGGGGCATATCGGTGCGGCCTATGCGTTACGGCAAGCCTACGGGATGGGGGCGATTGGTGAAGCGCTGGGTAAGGAAGTGGCGACGTACCTGGCTGCCCTGAGTACGGGGAATATGGAGGACCTTGCCCGACTTCTTGCGAGTTACGATGCGAGCGGGGATTATTGGCGGCTAAAACTTGTAAACGATAAAATAAAAATTGGGTTTGAGCGAGAGAATTTAACAAACTTTGCAATGGATGAAAGCCTTCTTACCTCCTCTGAATTATCGCCAGAACAAAAAGACTTTCTAGTTGTTTTGAACAGAAAAGATTTTACTGAGTATACTGAAGAAGATAAAAGAAAATTAGAAGAGATATTGGTAAAGTATGTAGATACTGGTTGTGGTAGCGTAAATACTATTATAAGCAATGTTATGGATCTCGGAAATCTTGTAAATAGAATTACGACGGACCCGAAATATTTAACGGGAATAAGCACGAAGGATTTCGCGTCGTTTGGCACGGGTTTGGATTATCTTGTAAAGTATGGTTTATTAGACAAGATAGCGAATCCAGTTCCAAATCTTGAAGGATTACTGGATCTTGGTGATGGAACAGTGCGACCGTTTAAGATATCGGATGCTAATTATATTACAACTTTACCGGGACGGCGATTTGATTATAGGACAGGATTATTTACTTCTACAGGAAACGATGAATGGGCTGTAAATCATTATTATGCGATAGATATTGGAGGATACAGCAATGTGAAGCCAGAGGATATGGGCTATCATATGGCATTTAATGGTAGCGTTAGTTATAGAATCTACAATGAAAATAACCTCGGCTTAGAAATGGCCTCTAGTGATAATGAATGGAGCTATAAGTTCTTGCATAATTCTCCGTACACCCTGTTGGATATTTTGGAAGTTGCAACATATCAAAGTACTGGTGTCACAGTTAAGAATAACCGTTTGACCCTCAATGGTTTGCAAAAAGGCATCAAAGTTGGCAATATCGGACAAACAGGGAATGGTAGTGGGGTGCATCCTCATGGTGAAATAATTTCAGGATCAGATAGGAATTTTATAAATAGATTTCAATTACAAAATCTTCCCATACGAGATGGTGGTTATAGTGGGTATAAGATAAAAGAAGATTTTAGGATGGAAAAAGATTTTGCTGATGTTGTTCGTGCAATGAGGTATATACAAAATAATAATATAACAGATAAAAATGCTTCAATGCTAAGCTTTTTTAGTTATTATGGATACGATGTATCGACAATTACTGGTATTGATACGATAATCAAAATGTATAGAGATGCAAATATTAGTGTCCCGAAATTTATGCTTAACTATCGGTATTCTTTATGTCCATATCGTTCATATGAACGACGGTATATTGAAGAATATGAGAGATGTATGCGAGCTCAAATCTCGATGAGGTAGGTAGCAGTAAACCTCGTAATTAATAGCAGAAATCGATGGAGGTGTGTTATGGATGTGTTTAAGAATCAGCGTAGAATATGCGCGTTGGTTGTGGTATGTTGTATTGCTATATTCGAGCTCTTTGCTCAGGAATTTGAGTTTGTACAAAAAATACCTGATTCAAGTTTCATGCTGAATGATGCAGTTATATTTATTGACAATGAAACAATAGCTGTGTTTAAGGGCGAAACGTTAAGATTTTAGTACCCGCTGCCATGACCCCGTTGGGGCTGATTAATAGGAGCTGGGGGCGAGGGTGTATGGCAGGAGGGTGTCGAGGGCCGCGCTCTGCCATAATA
>NZ_PTQW01000006.1 GCF_004343725.1 Treponema sp. J25 | reverse complement strand
AGGTGACCAGTTGCTCCATGAAGCGCTGGTTGGAGAAGAGGGCCTTGTAGCCGCGGTCGTGGTGGTCTGGCATAGGAAAACCATAGCACAGGGGCGGTGGGAAGGCAAGGCTGGGAGGGAAAATCGGGTGTAGTGGGGCGCGCTGAGGGGGCCCAAAAACCTCCTGGGGTGGTTTAGAGGGTGGCCCCCAAAAAAGCTGGCGCTGTGGCGGGGTAACCCGGAAAGGGGCCCAAAGACGCCCGCTGTGGCCTGGAGGGAGAGGCCCCCATCGGCAAAAAGCTCCCGGCGGGGCTTAGAAGACGCCAGAACCGGGTAAGATTGGCTAAAGGGGCCCTTCGCAGGGCCCCGCCGTGGGTGAGCCCGGAGTGGGGGGAGCGCCTGATCGCCTGAGCCGTGGGCTCTGGGCAGTGGGCCGGGCGGGACGCCCGGCCTGGGGAGAAATGTCGAGGCGGCGAAGGAAGCAGGCGCGAGGGGGGAGCCGCGGCGGCCGATGCGGCGGCATGCGGGCTGAGCTGAGAGGGGGCGATGCGGTGCTCCCCCTCTGGATGGTGGGAGGGTACAGGGCTTGACAGGATTTAATTGAAAAATTACAATTAAACCGCAAGGAGAACACATCATGGAGTTACGTTTCCCAGCGGATTTTTTGTGGGGAGCTGCTACGGCAAGCTATCAGGTCGAAGGGGCGGTTACGGAGGATGGACGGGGCCCCAGTATCTGGGATACCTTCTGTCGCATACCGGGTAAAGTATACGGTGGTGAGAGTGGGGCCGTGGCCTGTGACCAATATCATCGCTATCGAGAAGACATTCGGCTCATGAAAGAGGCGGGCATTCAGGCCTATCGTTTTTCTATAGCCTGGCCCCGAATTTATCCTGAGGGCAAGGGACCTATTAATCAAAAGGGGATAGACCACTATCGAAACCTTATCGAGGCCCTCCATGAAGCAGGAATAGAACCGGTGGTTACCCTGTATCATTGGGATCTTCCCCAGGCGTTGCAGGATCAAGGGGGCTGGGAAAACCGGGAAATCGCCTATGCCTTTGCCCGCTATGCCCAAACCTGCTATGAAGCCTTTGGAGATCGGGTTTCCAAATGGATTACCCTTAATGAGCCCTTTTGTTCCGCCTATTTAGGCTATGCCTATGGGGTGCATGCCCCCGGTATTGCCGATATCCATGCGGCGGCCCGGGCGGTCCATCATCTAAACCTTGCCCACGGCCTTGCGGTGCAGGCCTTCCGGAATTCCGGCAAAAAAGGGGAAATTGGTATTACCTGGAACCTGGTGATTCCCCGGCCTGCCACTCGACGTCCAGAGGATCTTAAGGCGGTAGAACGGGTAATTGACCGGGACAACCGGGTATTTACGGGCCCCGTGTGCGGTAAGGGTTACCCAGAGGCGTACCTGGCTTCCCGGGGAATTCGTATGCCCGTGGAAGCGGGGGATATGGATATCATCAGTACGCCCATCGATTTTGCGGGACTGAATTACTACAGTGAAGGGGCGGTTCGATGGAACGAACATGCCCCTGATTCGGTGGAGATGGTGCCTTCCTGGGAGCCTGTCACCGATATGGGATGGCCCATCGTGCCGCGGGGTTTTATCCGGTACCTCCGCTGGCTTCGGGATGAAACCGGTGGCATCCCCCTCTATGTAACGGAAAATGGCTGTGCGGTGCAGGACCGGCCGGTGGTCGATGCGGCGGGCCATGAACGGGTTCATGATACGGAGCGTATCGCCTATCTTCGCAGTCATTTTAAGGCGCTTCAAGAGGCCCTCGAGGAAGGTATCCCCGTGAAAGGCTATTTCCTGTGGTCCCTTATCGATAATTTTGAGTGGGCCTACGGGTATTCTAAGCGCTTTGGGATTATCTATTGCGATTATGCAACCTTGAAGCGAATCCCCAAAGATAGCTATTATTTTTACCGCGACCTTATCGCCGGATACGCCGAATGATGGAAAAAATCCCGGCCCTGAGGGGCCGGTAGATCCATCGATACAAATTAAATAAAAGGGAAAGTTACTAAAGACGATGATCCAGGGAATTCAGGCCCAGTACGGGAGTGCCATTTTACGAGAACTCTTTCCTCATGGATGGAAAAGCCGGGCAGAACTGGCGGAGATCCTGGGCCTGGATCGGGCTACGGTGACCCGGATCGTGCAGTTTTGTATGGAACGGGGCTACCTGGTGGAAGCAGAGGGGGGAGAGGCCGAGCACGAACGGCTTTCCCTGTCAGAGGGAGAAAAACTTCAGGGCCGTCCCCGGGTCCCCCTGGGTATCCCCGATAGTCTGGGATACGTCGTAGGGATTGAAATCCAGCGGGAATTTGTAAAAGCCGGGGCCCTGCTTCCTTCGGGTACCATATTGATAGAACACTTTTTCCCGAGAAAAAAGGATGATGAACTTCTTGAGGTCATACAAGAAGATGTGGCCGCATTTATTCGTACTCCCCCCCTCACGACGTTGCCCCTTTTGGGGATAGGTATTGCGGTAAGCGGCCTTGTGGATCCCCTCCGGGGGGAGCTTTTCTTTAGCCCTACCAAGGAAAGGGGAGCGACACCGCTGAAAATAAAAGAGCCGGTGGAACAATGGTTCGGCGTACCGGTTTTTGTGGATAACGACGCCAAATGTAGTTGTTACGATATCCTTACCTATGGAACGGGGCGGGAACGGCGCCATTTTTTGTACGTCTTCTGTGAATTTCTTGAATCCCCCGAGGATCCCTTGACCTACGAACGGATCGGCATCGGCAATGCGCTGGTGCTTAACGGCAAGGTGTACTATGGCAAGGCCTTTCAGGCAGGAGAATTTCGCAGTGTCTTTGCGGATCCCCAGATCCCCGGACAATTTGGTCGTGCTTCCTGCGGATACTATAAGGATATCCGGAGTAACAGTGACCGGCGTCGGCTGTTTATCGAGGAACTTGCCAGGAATATCGCCTTTATTGCCAATTTCCTCGATCTAGAGGCGGTGTATATGGGTGGGGGAATCGAAATTTTCCGCCAGGAAATGACCTCCTGTTTTGAAAAGGCCGTGGCAGATACCTGGTTGTACCAGGAAGAACTCCCCCGTACGATTCCTCTGTATATTGCCGAAACCGACGCCAAGCCCGCCGTACGGGGGGCTGCCGCCATGGTGTACCGCCATATCTTTGAAGGTCCCCTGCACCCGGAGCTTTCTATTCCAACGGGGCTGACCTATTTAGAGGGTCTCCGTCGTTAAAAGTTCTCCGTTGTACATGCTAGGGCGTTAAAGAGAAGCTTCCATCGGAAAGGGTAACACCCCGTCAATGGTTGAATGGCCACAGAAGAGCATGATCAGCCGATCGAGCCCTAGGGCTACCCCCGAACAGGAGGGATAGGGCTGGATGGCCCCGTCTCTGGTTTGCCGGGGAAGGAAGATCTTCCAGTAGTCCCTATCAATCCGATGGGGGACTAAAGCACAGGCTTCTTTTTGGGCCCCCTCTTTTTCAAAATAAGCACGAACCTGGTCGGGGTTTGTTTCCTCCGTATAGGTGTTGGCCAGTTCTATGCCCCGCACGTACAGTTCCCACCGCTCCTTTGCCTGACCATCAGGATGATCCTTCGCAAGACAGGGAACAAAGGCGGGATAATCCATGAGGACCACCGGCCGTTCCCGGGGAAGGGAAGGTTCCACCACGTGGACAAAGATGAGATTGTAAAGATCCGCCAGGCTGAGCTCTGGGAGGGGCTCTAAGCCTAATCGGGCGGCCTCATGCCGGAATCGTTCTGGTCCTTCTTTCCCCGCTTGGTACAATGAAAAACCGGCCCAGCGGCGAAAGGCCTCATCCATAGAAATCTGGAGAAAGGGGGGCCGAAGATCGGAGGGATCTTCCGGGCGAAGGAGGGAGCGAAACAGGTCTTCGGTGATCCGGATAGAATCCCGATAATCCGCATCGATGGTGTAGAATTCGAGCATGGTGAATTCAGGGCTGTGAATACGACCGGTAGATTCCCCATTCCGGAAACAATGACAAATCTGGTAGAGGTTATGCCGATGCTGGGCAATAAGACGCTTCATCCATAGTTCGGGGGAGGGAATAAGCCAGTATTTTTGAGGGGCCCGCCGGCTTCCAACAGGGGGGACATAGGTGGTTTCAAAGACTTCAAGGCAGGTTTCGGGAATAAGGTGAGGGGCGAGAAGGGGGGTGTCTACTTCTAGATAGCCCCGGCTATCAAAGAAATCCCGTACCCCTTTTATGATACGGTGTCGTTCTTTAAGCAGTTCCAGGTCCACGATTTTCTATCCTTTCTTTGGGGTGCTGATAGGGAGTATGGGCGGCGCTTTTTTAAGGCCCTTTCCCACAAGGGTGCCCCTTTTAATGGGCCAGACATTTAATGGGCCAGGCGCCGCACCGTTTCTTTCCAGCGGCGGCCCCGGTCAAACTCATTCAGGAACATTCCAAAACTGGCGCAGCCGGGGGAGAGGACCACCGAATCGCCCCGCTGGGCAATGCTCAGAATAGCTTCCACCGCCCGATCAAGGTTGTCGTAGGGGCCTCGGTAGGGAATTCCGGCACTGTCCAGAAGTGCCCGGAGTTTGGTTGTTCCCGTCCCTTCTAAGAGGAACACCGCCTTTGCTTCACCACAGGCCTGGGCCAGGGGAGTAAAATCCAGGGCCTTGTCGGTGCCCCCGGTAAGGACGATGGGAGGGGCGGGAAAAGCCCGGATAGCCGCCGCCGCCGCTTCGGGGATAGTGGCCGCCGTATCGTTATAAAATCGAACCCCCCCGGCCTCATGGAAAAATTCAAGTCGATGTTCAATGCCGGGGAAATCTCTAAGGGCCTGGTAAATCGCCTCGGGCGAAAATCCCATGTCCAGGAGGCCCAGGGCTACCATGAGGAGGTTTTCCTTCTGGTGATTCCCTACCACCTTAAGGGTTGCCGGTACTACTTCTATTTCGTGCCCCTCGGGGCTTACCACAAAACCTGGCCCTTCCGGGTCCGGAAGATAGCCATACAGGAACGACGAGGTCCCTACTTCAGGAAACGGCGATGCGGAACTTTCGTTCTTTTTGAGAATAGAAGCACCTATTTTTTCAGGGGATTCCGCACCGCGGGGAAGCAGGAGGAGGGGCCGCCCCCGGGTTTCGGCGGCAAATTGCTTACCCCACTGGTCGTAGCGGACCACCGTGGCATCCGCTTCGTCCTGACCTGCGTAGATAAGCCGTTTGTCAGAAACGTAGTTTTCCATGGTGCCGTAGCGGTCCAGGTGGTCCGGCAAAATGGTGGTAATGATGCTGACCCGTGGCTTGAGCAACGCCCGGGGGCGGCCCCGGCGGTCCAGGCCCCCCGCCGGGTGAACTTTTAGGGCTTGCTCAGGAATACGGGATCCCGCCGGCCGGAGGTCCCCCAATTGCCAGCTTGAAAGTTCCAGTACGGTGTAGTGGGAAGGAGTAAGCTCATCCACAAAGGTAAGGGGAGAAACGGTAATGTTACCCCCCAGGTACGACCCGGCGGGGGAAAGTCGGGATAAACAAAAATGAAGGGCACTCGCGGTACTGGACTTTCCTTTTGAGCCCGTCACGGCGCAGAGGATGGCGGGATTCTGCATTAAGAAAAGGGAAATATCCGTTTCTATCCGGCGGGCGGCCGCCAGGTAGGGAGAGTCTGGTTTTACCGCCGGATTCTTTATCACCATGTCGGCCCTACTAAAGTCTTCCATTTCGTGGCGGCCCAGAACATAGCGTACGGGAAGATCCTTCAGTTGCTCGATGCTGGGGGCCAGGGTCTTTTCATCCCGGAGATCCGTCACGGTTACGATCGCCCCTTTTTTTGCCAGGTACCGGGCCGCTTCTAGACCACCCCCATTCAGACCAAGCCCCATAACGGTAACTTTAAGACCGGAAAACAGCTGATCACTCACGCAGCACTCCTCTTTCGATATAGATGATAAAAATACTGGGTATTCTCTGTGGACCACCTTCCTGGAAAGATCGGACTACCCTCCGGGGAAAGGGCTCCATCGGGTCCGTACCATGGGTATCCCAGAGAGACCCTCCCCCTTGCAGTGGGCGCCTGTTCCCCTTAGCGAAGCTGAAAAACCTCGCCGAAAGGGGTGGCCCGGAATATATTTTCTTTCCCTCTGTATTTTTTCTGGGTAAGAAAAAGGAGCATAGCCCCTACCAGATTATACGAAATTCCTTCTGTTCCTGCTGGTTAAGGTAGGCAGAAACCTCCAGGTTTGTAAAGAGGCTGGAAAGACCCTCAGGGACCAGGGCCTTTAATTCCTGAAAAAGGGGGAGGTTCTCAGAAAAAGTTGTTCCCCGCAGGGTCCGCTCGATTTTTTCTAGGTGGGGTTCTAAAAAAAGAATAGCCATCCGAAGATAGGGAAGCCATTTTTTTCGCTGTTCCGGCGTGGGATCCAGGACGGTCATGCAGATCGTTTTGTATTTACAGGTAAAGGGATAAAAAGGATACATCCGTTTGCCCCGGGGGGTAAACAGCTTACTAAAAAATTTAGTCAGATCCGTGTCCATCCAGATACCCCGAAGAAGATAGCCCTTGCCGGTTTCTCCAATCCAGGTTTGGGAGATGCTTTGTTTGATCCTAAAGGCTACCAGGTGTCCCCGGTCGGTAAGAACTGCTTGGAGGGGAATGACGTCACTTTCCATGTAGAGTCGTTTGCTCCGATACACGGCGGTAGTGTCATTTGTCCCTTTTCCCAGTAATTCCATCTCAAGGGGCCGGAATTGGAGGTTAAGCCGTAAGAGGTAAAGGTAATAGGCATCCCCCATTTTATAGAGCCGGTAAAAACAGGGTTTAAGAATTTCCTGGGGATCAAAAAAATAGGTCAGATCCCCCATAAAAGGAGCGGTGTACGGTAATAGGTTATCCATGCATTCCCGCAGGGCGGTGATATATTCAGACCGGGGCATGGGCTGCCGTACATCATGATGAATGGGAAAACGAGGGATAGTAATGGGGGAAGGGAATTCAATAAAATATTCTTCATTCTGATTAAAGTGATGGGAGTAGGTCCCAACCCTCTCCCTGGCAGATGCTACCTTTTCGTTGATAACCCGATCCATGTAGCCAGGTCGGATCTCGTTGCTATCCTGTTCCATTTATGTATTAGATAATACTCCGAACAGAGCGCTTATTCAATGAAAAATAAGAAAAAGGAAGCGCCCGAGGGCTGGGGATGTTTTTCCTCTAAAGAGAATACCCACAAAAAACCGTTTTAGTTTTCAATAAAAGATCTTGTTTTTCATTGCTTTTTGTCGGTTCCCTGAGTAGAATAGGGAATACCTTGAAAAAGGAACGCTCAAAACGCTCGGAATGAAAGGAGGAGTGGCAATGAAAAAGGGTTTCTTTGTGCTTCTTTTGAGTGCGGTAGTGTTTTCCGTATGGGCTGCGGATCCCGTGGAAGGGCTCTGGAAGAGTGTGGACGAGGATGGGAAACCCACCGCGTACTGGCGGATCTATGTGAAAGACAATGTTTTATACGGGGAAATTGTAAAAATTATCGGAAAGCCAAACGATGCGATTGCGACCGCAGCAAAACCGAGTTATAAGAATTTCCCTATTCCCGGGGAAGTGAATAAAATGAAAATTGTCGGGACCCCCTGGATTTATGGGCTTAGGCGGAAGGCCGAGGGTCAATGGGAAGGGGGAAACATTATTGATCCCAGTAAGGGTGATATATACCAGTGTAAGATTACCTTTAGAAAGGCGGATGGCAAGAAATTTAAGGTAGATACCCTGGAAATGCGGGGTGAGATTGGGTTTGGACTGGGGCGGAGTCAGTTCTGGGTTCGTAGCGAGGAGTCGGAAATCAATTCCTGAAAGGTATGGGACAGCAGGAATTTCAGGATTCTCAAAAACTGTTAAACGAACGGGGCTTACCCACCAATTTTGGGTGGGCCCGTTCTCCCCTGTGGGCCTACGATCGTCGGCTTATTCTGGTCCGTAAACATCGGATTGTAGAATCGGAACGGTATGTTCTTTTGGCAGAGGATAAGATTGTTCTTATCGAAGTGGTGCAACAGGGGTTTATTAGCTATGTTTCCGTAAGTGTGGTAGATCTCATTTTAAAAAAAGCCTGGTCCGATTATTTTCCTTTTTTGTTTCCCCTGGGAATGTTTAGTGGTAGTCCTACCCCGTCAGGAAATCTGTATAAGATTCGGGATAAACGGTTACTGTTGGATATCAATGTTCTGGAAAATGGAAACCGGGTCATTAAGATCGACATCCCCCGCTTTAACCATGGGAAGGGCCTGCGGGGAATGGTGGTCATGATCCGGCCTCCCTTCCCCGAGGCCCTTGCGACGGTGAGTCCCTGGCGTAAGAAACCCCACTGTTTCCGTTACTCCTATGCTGCTCCCTGGTATGCCCTGGAAGGGGTGATTCGCCATGGAGAAGAGGACCTGGTTTTTTATAAAGACCACAGTTGGGCGGTGCTGTTATGGGATCGGGGCTTGAATCCCGCCCATGATATCCACTATTGGTCCTGTGCGGCGGGTATTACCAAGGGTTCCCAGGTTTCGTTGTCCCTTGGGTATGGTTTGATGAATGCCGAATATGGGACGGAAAACGCCTTTTTTATCAATGGAAGTCTCCAGAAAATCCAGCAGGTGACGTTTAAGATCAGTCCTAAGAGCTGGATGGAACCCTGGATCCTCACCAGTGATGATCAACGGCTGACCCTGCGTTTTACGCCGGTCGCTGAAACACGGCTTACCCGGAAACGCATATTCCAGTCGATCCGGCAGACCACCTTTTTTGGCTTTTTCCAAGGGGTCTATACCTCCGAAAATAACGAGGTCTTTGAACTCAATAAAATTCCCGGTGTAGCCTGGAGGGAAAAGGTTCGCCTGTGAAGGAATCCCTGCTTCTCTCGCTGGCATGGTTTTTGGCAATTGGTATCGCCCCTAAGGGGATGCTGCAGGGCCTATAGATCAAAACTTCCTTCAAAGACATATTCCGCTATCCCCGCAATGGCTAATTGTCCCGTCTCCTCGTGCTCTGCCCAGAACCTTCCCCGATCGATGAGGGTCGCTGGGCCCAGCACGGACACGGAAAGGGGCGACCGATTGGGCGGTATGGCCGGGAAGGTGGCATAAGAAACGGCTCCTCCTCGGCCGCGCCATTCAAGGATGTGTTCTTTTTCTACCAAATTATGTTGATAGGCAAGAAGGGCCGCTATAGCCCCAGTTTCTATCCGGTCGGCCCGCTCGGGAGCTACGTACCGGACCAATTCACGGTGAATGGGGCGGATGAGGAGGGGGATGGTTCCCCTGCTCATAGCGACGAGGGACTGTTTGATCCGCTGGGTGCTCCCGCGGGGGCCGGTAAGGGGGGCGATCATGGCGGTATAGATGGCTTGTCCCCGACACAGGAAAGCTTCGAAAGGTTTCCCATCAATGATGCAGGTCCAGCGTTCCTGTTCTGGGAGGGGAGGGTATAGTTGAAAGGTGCGGGAATCCACTGCTCGGAGCCGATAGGATTTTCCTTCATTGGCAAGGGACAGGGTGGTATGATCGGCTAGTCCCATATCAAAACCAAGACGGGCGGCACAAAAAAGGCCATCCAACGGGAGGGGACTTCTTTTTCCACCGTTGGTGTAATGGATAAGAGAAAGGGATACTGGGTGTGGATGGGATAGCCCAGCGGTACCAGGCGGATCCTGTTCTCGCTGAAACAATACAAGTCCATCACCTCCAACACCACAGCGGCGGTCCAGGATAAGCTCCGCCAGTTCTCCCAGCCCCCGTTCATCGAGCTGGATATTTTTGTGGGCCTCCCGATCCAGGTCGATAAAAAGGAAATCCTTTCCCGCAAGCTGAATCTTGTAAAACCAGAACGTCACTGGCCCTCTCCTTGCTGGTAGGTATAGCTCCTTTTACTCTGTCGTTCGTATCGTTTTTCTGCCAGCGCGATGAGGGTATCTAGGAGTTCTCCGTAGGGAAGCCCTGAGGCTTCGCACATCCGGGGAAACATGCTGATAGAGGTAAAGCCGGGGAGGGTATTCACTTCATTTAAGAATATTTGTCCCGTATCCCGGCTTACAAAGAAGTCTACCCGGGCAAGGCCCGAAAGTTCTGCGGCCTGGTAGGCCTTGATCGCCAGTTCCCGGATGGTTTTTAATTCGGTTTCTTCGAGTTCGGCGGGTATGAGTAGCCGTGCCCCGTCGGGGTCAAGGTATTTTGCGTCGTAATCATAGAATTCATGGGTTGGCACAATCTCGCCGGGGGTGTAGGCCGCAGGTTCTTCATTGCCGGTCACAGAGCACTCTATTTCCCTGGCATTCACACAGGGTTCAATCAACACCTTGTCATCCCAGAGAAACGCCGCTTCAATAGCCTGTTCCAGGGCGGGCCGATTGAGCACCTTGCTGGTCCCTACCGAGGATCCACCCCGGGAGGGTTTTACAAACAGGGGGTATCGAAAATCCCGTTCTGCCTTTTCGATGATCCGTTCCCGCTGCTCCTTACTGTGCCATTCGGGCAAACGGAGTTGGATAAAGGGGACTACCGGCAGGCCCGCATACAACCAAAGAATTTTCGCGGTTCCCTTATCCATCCCGATGGCGCTTCCCAGGACTCCGGCACCTACATAGGGGATATCTACCATTTCAAGGAGGCCCTGCAGGGTTCCGTCCTCTCCAAAGGTCCCGTGGAGTACGGGGAACACCACGTCGATGGAAAGGGGTCCCGTGGCCTGGGTAAAAAAGGGAAATTCTTTTTTACCGCCGGGAATAACCTGCACGCGGTATTCGGGGCGTTCTTCAATCCGAAGTTTGGTATTTCCCTGGTATACCTCATCGATATATGTGGGGGCTTGAAGGTACCATTCTCCCTCATGGGTGATGCCGATCAAGAAAAGGTCGTAGCGATCCTGGTTAAGGTGACGGACCACGGAGGCCGCCGACACCAGGGAAACCTCGTGTTCTCCCGATTTTCCTCCATAGAGAACGGCAATTCGCTTTTTGGAACCTATTGGTGGTATCCCTTTATGGGTTTCCATGTTTTGACTCCTTAATTATTCTGAGAGAAAAAGGGTTCCCTTCTCTTCTGAGAAGGTTTTCACGTTAAAATTATGATGATGAGGATTGCTCCCGGTAGCCCAGTTCTTCCAGGGCCCGACGGGCTTCTCCTATTTCATCGTAGGGCATTACCCTATCGGCATAGATAATGGAGTTTTCATGGCCCTTCCCTAATAGAAGCACCACATCTCCCGGCCGGGCAAGAGAAAAGGCTTTTCTGATGGCGGTAGGTCGGTCGGGTATCAGAAAAAGCTCCCGGTCCCGGATACGTTCGGGACAGCCCGCGGCAATTTCTTCCAGCAGCGCCAGGGGATCTTCACCACGGGGATCTTCGTCGGTAAGGATGACAATATCGGACCAATCGGCGGCAATTCTCCCCTGCCGGGGACGTTTTTCCCGGTCCCGTTCCCCCCCTGAGCCAAATACGCTGATGAGGCGCCCCCCGTGGGGTTCGATTCGTTTTTTAATGGGGGGAAGAACGATTTCGAAGGACGAGGGGGTGTGGGCATAATCTATGATTACCTCAAAGGGCTGGCCCTGCTGGATCACCGTCATACGTCCCCGAACGGGTCGAAGTTGGCTTACCAGGGGAATGAAGTCTTCCAATGGCAGCCCGAGGAGCCCCGAAACTACAAGCAACGAGGCCAGAACATTCCCCGCATTAAAGGAGCCTGGCAGGTTATCCTGTATTTTGTAGGTTTTATCCTCGGCTCGACTGTATACTTCGTAGTTGTTCCCCTGGGCGGTACTTTCCAGACTTCGGATGCTGAGATCCGCCTCGCTTCCCCGGGTGCTATAAGTATATACTCGCCGTTCGGTGGCTGCGGCGAAGTAACTAGCGCTGGGATCATCCGCATTTACTACTCCAAAGGAAGGAACGCGAATAGGACGGTGTGGTCGATCTGGAAAGGCGGTTTGATTCCCCAGAATTTTTTCGTGGGAATAGCGGTCCAGGGCCCGAAAAAGATTTGCCTTGTCATACCGGTACTGTTCCCACGTACCATGGAACTCTAGATGTTCGTGGGTAACGTTGGTCATGACTCCTACGTCGAAGGCCACATCCCCCAGTCGGTTGGTCCGGGGCGATAATCCGTGGGAACTGGATTCTACCACGGCGTATTCCATCCCATAGTCTCTCATGGCTGCAAGGTACTTGTGAATCACCGGAGCTTCGGGGGTGGTCTGGTGTTCGGGATTCCACTCTTCTTGTTCCCCAATCCGGTATTGCACGGTGGAGATAAACCCTGCTTTTTTCCCCGCTAAGGTAAGCAACTGGTAGATGAGAAAGACGGTGGTGCTCTTGCCCTCCGTGCCGGTAACGCCGATTACCGCCAGGGACCGGGAAGGACACCCATAAAAAGCGTCCGCCAGAGGCGACATAGCAAAGCGGCTATCTTCTGCCTGGATGTAAAGGATATTATCTTGATATGTATCAAGGGGATATTGATGGAGGATAGCCCGGGCCCCCCGCTGAAGGGCCTCTGGGATATACCGGTGTCCATCCGTATGGAGGCCCGGAAGGGCGATGTACAATGCCCCGGGGGTTACTTTCCGTGAATCATAGACCAGGTCGGTAATAGGGGTTTCCAGGGGGCCCCGGAGGGCAATAATCCGTGCCCGCTGTTGTAGTTCGGAGGTAAAAAGCTCATTCCCGTATCGTTCCATGATGTACCATGATAGCCTGGAATGAGAGAGAGGTAAAGTAGTATCAAACATGAAGATGGAGTAATAACCAGGGTAGGGCCCCCGTTCCTATCCGTAATGGTTTTGTTTCGGATGAGGGGCCCGTTCCGCAGGAAAGGACCCCTATCTATGACTTATGTTGCAGGCCCACCTCGGAGTCCCGTTTTATCGATAGCCGCCCCAATCTTCTCCTAATGAAGGAAGGGTCTTGGTCGTCATGCTGGTGAAAAGCTCCCGGGCATCCTGGGGAGAAAGCTTCTGGATCTGATAGTCGTTTAAAAACACCCGATAGGCCTTTTCCAGATTCCGTTCCCGGGCGGCCTCAAGGATACCCTGGTATTGCGTCAGGTGATGGAGAACCAGCGTTCGGATCTCTGCAGGGAGCCCTTTGGTAATCACCGGCTGCACCGAATCGCGGGAGAAAAATGCGTTGGTTTCTACCACCGCCCCCAGGGGAAGATCGGGCATCTGGCCCCGATTGGGGAGATTAACATTGGTTAGGAGGTCTCCCAGACCCAGCAGGGCTTTCATCTGCCGAATTCCCTCTTCCCCGGAATGATGAACCGGCATTGTTTCTTTTCCCTCCTGGTAGGCCCTGCTTTTTTTCTTAAGTTCTTCCCGCTGTTGAATCCGGAACGACACCGGCGTAAGGGTGAATTTCCAGTAGCGCACCTGCTCGGGGCTTTCTAAATACCATCGGGGAGGGCAAAATTCAGCAAGGTGCCGATCCCCGGCGGCGGCAATCAATCCAAAACGATTAAAGAGATCGATTTTCACCCGTTCACAGGAGGCAAAAAAGTTATTCATCCAGTTATCATCCCCACCTTCGTCGAAACCGGTCTCTGCGTACTCCCGGGCAAATTGCTGATAGAGGGGAAAGAGGTCCTGATGTTTCCAGCTTGCCCTATCTATCCAGGTAAAATGGTTAATCCCCATTACATTGGTGTGAATTTCTTTTCGATGGACCGTTCCTTTAGGGACCCAGCCGTATTTTTCCATTATTTTGATGAGAAGTTTCTGGGTCCCAAATACTTCGTGGCAACACCCGAAGGCCTTAATCTCCGGGAATTCGGCGTACAGGGTCTGGGTACACAATGTCATGGGATTGGTGTAGTTCAGCACCCATGCGTCTGGGGCGGCCTGTTTAATGGCCTGGGCAAGCCGTTGATACTGCGGGATGGTCCTCAAGGCCCGCATAAGACCACCGGGTCCGGTGGTGTCCCCCACACTCTGGTAAATCCCATAGCGTTCTGGTTCGTGAACATCTACCGCCATTTCGCTGAAATCGCCCGGTAAAATGGAGATAAGCACAAAGTCGGCCCCCTCAAGGGCTCGTTCCAGGGAGGGCTCGGCCCGGAATTTCCATTGTCCCCGGTTGTGCTCTTCCATGAGTCGGTTCCCGATGATTTCGTTTGCCCGGGCCGCCTCGGTATCGATATCGTATAAATAAATAGTGCCTCCCAGTTCCCGTTCGTAGGTGAGATCCCGCATAAAGACCCAGGCCCAATTCCGGGAACCTCCTCCAATGTAGCAAATCTTAAGATTCTGTGGATTTTGATTCATTGTTGAAGCCTCCAGGTTGTATCCCCCATAAGCGGGGACTTTAGGAACAGTATACCAGGCTCTGCTTCTTTTGTCTTCCTGTTTCATTATACGGCCTGGTCTATTGAAAAATGAAACGGGAAGCCATGCCGGATAGATTATGGTGATACGTTTCTGGTTCTGGTTCATGCGGGTACCATAATGGGTCTTTTTACTTTTTAGGCGGGAACCTCAAAATACTTTCCCTTTTCTTGACGGTTATTGTGGGGCGGTATAAGCTTATTTCAAAATAAGTAGGGGAGGAAAAAGAAAAATGAAGGGCCGTCTTTTTTGTATTTTTGCCTGGTTTCTTGCGGTGAGTTCCTTTGCCCAGGAAAAGGTGATGCTGGGAAAGGGAGAGGAAATCATTACCATAGGACTCCTGAATGACACCACCCCGGTGTACGTGGTACGACAGCTTCGGGAGGGGCTTATTTCTACAATAAAAGAGTATTATGTGGTTACCGGGGACGAGAAGGCCGGGCCTTATGATGACGTTGAGGATCTCACTTTTTTCTCCGACGGAAAGATCCTGACCTATAGAGCGAAGATCCGTGGTAAGTGGTATGTGATAGCCGGGAAGGATAAGGCCGGCCCCTATGATGAGGTTTGGAATTTTACCCTTTCCCCTGACAAGAATGTCCTGGCCTATATAGCGGTAATTGGTGACCAGTGGTATGTGATAGCCGGGGACGAGAAGGCCGGTCCCTATGATGATGTTTGGGGACTCACCTTTTCCCCCGACGGAAAGGTCCTGGCCTATGAAGCGAGAATTGGTAGTCAGATATATTTAATAGCTGAAAAAGAGAAAGCTGACGTCTATGTTGATATTAAGGATTTCACTTTTTCCCGAGACGGAAAGGTTCTGGCTTATGGGGCAAAGATAGAGGGTCAAATATATGTGATGGCGGAGAACAAGAAAGTTGGCCCTTATAGTGATGTTGGCTATCTCACCTTTTCTCCCGACGGGAAGGTCCTGGCTTATGCAGCAGAGATAGGTAGCAAGTGGTATGTGATAGCGGAGAACGAGAAGGCTGGTCCTTATGATGGTGTTTGGGATCTCACCTTTTCTCCCGACGCAAAAGTCCTGGCTTATAGAGCGAAGATAGGTGGCCAGTGGTATGTTATAGCGGGAAATGAGAAGGCTGGTCCTTATGATAATGTTTGGTGTCTTACCTTTTCCCCTGATGGGAATGTCCTGGCCTATACAGCGGAGATTGGTGGCCAGTGGTATGTGATGGCCGGGAAAAAGAAGACCGGCCCCTATGGCAGCGTTGGGGGGCTTACTTTTTCCCCCGACGGAAAGGTGCTGACCTATGGGGCAAAGCTTGATGGCAAGATCTATGTGATAAACGGAAACGAAAAGGCTGGCCCCTATGAGAGGCTTTGGTTCCTCACCTTTTCCCCCGATGGGATAGCGCTGGCCTATAGAGCTGAAATCAATGGTGAGTGGTACTCTAAAGTACTAATAAACGGGAAAGAGTATATCGGTTCTGTGAGTAATGGCGTGGTGGTGTATGTGGATAATGATACGATACGAATTCTGAATGGCAAATAGGGTTTAAGGCTGGGCTCCGTCATGGTGCCTCGGCGCGACGGTGTGATGTAAACGACCCTCTTGATAGAAACATCCAGCTCGGGTAGGGTAGGGGTACAGGGGCAGGAGTTATGTATACTATACGGGTAGAGGCGGATTTTGCGGCGGCCCATTTTCTCCGCCATTATCATGGAAAGTGTGAGCGTCTCCATGGGCACAATTATCGGGTGCGGGTCTGGGCCCGGGGAAAGGAGCTTTCCGAGGGAGGCATGCTCATCGATTTTGGGGTGCTGAAAGAAGGCCTCCGCACCGTCCTTGGTCAGCTAGACCACAGGAACCTCAATGATATTGCCTATTTTCAGGACGATCCCAGTGCCGAGCGTATAGCCCGCTATGTTTTCGAGGAGCTTACGGCTTTGCTCAAGGAACAGCAGCTTCCGTACAATCTCTTGTGGGCGGTGGATGTCTTTGAAACTCCCACAAGCATGGCCCGGTATGAGGGGGAATAAATAACTACGCAATAAATATTCGGGTTTACCAATAGAAGTCCATAGGTGAACAACGAAAAAAGGAGGGAATATGGACGGCTGGTGGGTGTATATATGGATATCACCTATGGCTCTTTTTCTGATCGTTATAACGTTATTACAAATAAAAAAGCATATGGATACCCATTTATTCTCGTTAAATGGGTTGTTATATTGTTCATTTTTTATAATTATTTTTCGTCTTCTTGAACTTATATCCCTTAATGACCAAATGGTAACGATCTTTTCTAAAATAACCTATCCTTTTATTAGCGTATGTCCCGTTTTCTGGTTCTTGTTTTCTATTGAGATTACGACCGGAAGATATTCTCTAATACGTCATAAATGGCTGTTGTATATTATACCTTTTCTAACTTCTTTTTTATTTTTTACTAATGATCTTCATAATCTTATTTGGAAACGTTATGAAATTGTCAGTTTTTTAATATTTAAGCAGATCCGGGTTTTGTCTTATGGTTTTTATTTCTGGATACATGTTTTTTATTCATATATGTTGTATTCTCTCGGTTCTATAATTATTATAACTAGTTTTATTTTACATCACCAAATTTTTCGTCTTCAGGCTTTGTGGGTTTTATTGGGAGGATTGCTTCCTTTAATATTTAATGTTTTGTATGTTTTTAGAATTGGCGGCCTTACATTTGATTTTTCTCCTCTTGTATTGGCTTTAAGCAGTTTGTTTTTCTATATAGGGATAAAAAATACAAGTCTGGCATTTATCCATCCTTTTTCTAGAATTCTTGTATATTCGGAAATAACCGATCAGCTTATTATTGTAAACAAAAATAATATTATAGTGGATATTAATCTTTCTGCTAAAGATTATTTTGGATCTATTCTAAGAGTGGGGAAAAATGTGCAGGAGGTCTTTGAAAAATTCCCTTTTTGGATTTTTCAAAAAGATGATTTTTCTTCAAGAATTATGAAATTAGAGTGGAGCCGAAATTCTGATTCCTTGGAAACAAAAATAAGAATTAGTCCCCTTAGGTCAAATGGATATTCTATTATGGTTCTAGAAGAAAAAGGTCCCTCTGTGGTTTTTACCAGAAGGGAGAAAGAAATATTAGAATTATTAGGCAAACAAAAAAATCTAACAAACAAAGAAATAGCACGGCACTTGAATGTTGATGAAAGTACGGTGAAGACGCATATTCATAATTTGCTAAAAAAGACAAATAGCGCAAAGCGTTCTGATCTGGTTAATTATTTTGATGAAGAAGAAGGATGAGTTTGATTTTTTATCGCGATTAATAAAGGCCTCTTTTCTAATACAAGAGGCCTTTGTTTTATGCTCTATTATTACTACTTTTTTAGTAAAAAAATAATGATCTTTGTTTTATATCTTAACGAAAACACCAAAATTGAGCCGTAAATAGGGATTGTTTCCAGATACTACTAATTTTTCATAAATTGTAGATGCTTCATATTTGAAATCAGTCATTTGAATTGTGTATCCTAATTCGGCAAAGAATCCACCAAAGCTAAAGCTGTTGTATTCTAGGCCACCTCCTAAAAACATACAAAAAGCTCCAAGATAAGATGTTGTAAGCCCTTGATCTTTAAGATTGTCTTCAAATTCTTTTTCATTGGCATATATTCTCATGGATTCATAACCTACTCGTGCTATTCCGTAAATATTTACAATATTATTTAAAAGAAAATCATATTTGCCAGATATAAAAAGGGCCCAGCCTTTTAATGAATTAGAGGTATTCTCTATTTCCCTTTCAAAAATAAAATATCCTAGTGATCCTATTTGTAGTTGAGGAATAATGTGGTAAAGGAATTCTCCTCCTACAGAAAAGCCACCTTTAACATCATTGTTTACTTTAATAAAGCCTATTGGATTGTTCTGATAATAGGCTGTTTCTTTTAGTGTTATCTCACTATCGAAGATTGTGGAGACCATAGGCCGCAGAGTAAAGCGTTTTTCACCTTTGCTTTCTTGGGCAAAGCAGAAAGAAAAACCTAGTAAGATAAATAATACCGTTGCAATTTTCCTAAGAAAGTTCATTGGATATTCTCCTTGAAAGATAAAATTGTTATGTGTGTAAAAATATTATCAACAAAGTACGATTTCTTTAAAGGTTAGAAAATATCGAAAAAAGATTGAAAGAAGATTGATTTTTTCTAGATTTATTTTTTATGCAATTTTCTTCTATGGGTATTCTTTTCTCATTCTGGTATACACATGGGAAATCTTTTCACATAGATTTTACATAATAACAAGATTTTATTGTTACGTTTTTCATGATAACCTGTTATTATAATAACTTAATTGTCTAAGATTTCTTGTTGTTTTTGTTGGTATAGATTTTGCTAATTTTTTCATGAAGTGTTTCTTTAAAAAAACTGTGGATAAAATGGAGTGGATATGAAAAAGAAAACACCTGTTTTTTTAATCCTGGGCTGTGTTATTGGCGCCGGAATTCTTCTGTGGTTTTTCCGTGGATATCAGGTGGGGGTTTCAAAGAAAAAGCAGGCCTACGAATTTACCACCATCAGGAGAGGAACCATTGAGAGTACCGTTTCTGCTACAGGAACGTTAGCGGTGGAATCTTCGGTAGATGTGCTTGCTCAGATGAGCGGCCGTATCGAAAAGGTCTTTGTAGATTATAACAGTAAGGTTAAAAAAGACCAGTTGCTGGCTACCATTAATACGGATCTTTTAAAACTGCAACGAAAATCTGCTCAGGCCACAGTAGATAAGGTCCAGTCCCAATATAATCTTCAAAATCTGGCAGTTCAGAATGCAAAGGCCCTCTATGAAAAAGGGCTCCTTTCAGAGTACGACTATAAAAGTGCCCTTTCTACTCTTGAAGTATACCGGGCCGAGTTGTTATCTGCTCAGACGAGCCTGGAACAAATAGAAACTCAAATAAATCAATATGCGTACATTACAAGTCCCATTGATGGAATTATACTGTCTAAAAATATTGATGAAGGATCCAGCGTTACCGGTGGTTCTTCTTCCAGTTCCACAACCCTTTTTACTATTGCGGCGAATCTTTCCCGAATGCAAATCCTTGCAGAAGTAGATGAATTGGATATCAGTTCTATCCGGGTAGGTCAGGAAGTTCGTTTCACCGTGGAAGCCTATCCAGGCGTGAGTTTCACAGGAAAAGTCAAAGAGATTCGGCTTGAGCCAAAAACAAGCAATAATGTGGTGTACTACTATGTAAATATTCTGGCGGACAATACCTCAGGCAAGTTGCTCCCTGGCATGACTGCCCAGGTCACTTTCATAAAAGAAAAAAAGGAAAACGTACTGGTGGTCCCTAATGGGGCCCTTCGGTTTTCACCGACGAGTCTAAGTGAGGCGGAACGAGAACGGGCCCTGTTTATTGCCCGTTTACCTGCCACTATGAGTGCCGAAGCCCGGAAAGAAGCCCTGGCACGTTATGATGAGATGGTCAAAAATCGTGCTTCTCAGAATCGACCTTCCTCCCAGGGACAGGGGCTTACCAGTCTTATGGGGGGCGTTCCCCGTATGCCGGGCGTGCCCGGCGGTGGACCTGGTGGTCCTGGAATGCCAGGTCCAGGAAGCACCACAGGACGGCGTAGCCAGGGAGCGTCTCAAGGAAGCGCAACAAGTGGAATGTCAAATGGAACAGAAGGCCCTCCGGGATCGGAGGCTAATTTCTCCGTCGAAGGAAATACCAATGGCACCACCCCTGCGGTTCGGAAACCCCTGTGGTACCTCGACGAATCGGGGAACCTTGCCGCTCTTATAGTTCAAGTTGGTATTAGCGACGCCCAGTATACCGAGGTTTCTGGTCCTTCCGATCTTGAAGGAAAACAGGTGATTTTGAAAGTAAAGGCTGAGTAACTATGGCAATTATCGAGATGCGGGGAATTCAGCGCTTTTATATCATGGGGGATATTGTGGTTAAGGCCCTGCGGGGAATAGATCTTGTTGTGGAAGAGGGAGAATTTGTGGCAATCATGGGGCCTTCTGGGTCTGGAAAATCCACCCTTATGAACATCCTCGGGTGTCTGGATAAACCCACCGCAGGGACCTACCTTCTGGACGGAGTAGACACCTCCCAGGCGGGTCCTGACGAATTTGCGGACATCCGGAACAACAAAATTGGCTTTGTGTTTCAGGGCTTTAATCTCCTTCCTCGAACAAGCGCCCTTGAAAATGTGGAACTGCCTCTTTTTTATGATCGCTCTGGATGTAAGATTGATGCTCGGGCCCGGGCCCGGGCTGTTCTGGAAGAAGTAGGCCTTGGCTCCCGCCTGGATCACATGCCGAGTCAACTTTCAGGGGGGCAACAACAGCGGGTAGCCATTGCCCGGGCCATGGTAAAGGATCCCGCCTTTATTTTAGCCGATGAGCCGACAGGAAATCTGGATTCAGAGATGAGCCTCGAAATTATGGCCCTTTTTCAGGAACTTAACAACCGTGGAAAAACCATCGTGATGGTTACCCATGAACCGGATATTGCATCCTATACCAGGCGGATCATCACCATGAGGGATGGCATGATTCTTTTGGATGAACCGGTACACCAGCAAAAAAGCGCCGCAGAAGATCTTGCTGCATGGAAGGCCCGTCATAAAGCTCTCGCGGAAGGGGAACGCCTATGACCTTTGCAAAATTGATTACCCTTTCCATGCGAAGTATCCTGCGTAATAAGATGCGAAGTTTTTTAACTTCCCTCGGAATCATCATTGGAGTGGGATCAGTCATTGTTATGGTAGCCGTAGGATCCGGTTCTCAGGCAGAAATAAAGCGTCAGATCGCTGCAATGGGAACAAATCTGTTAATGGTGATGCCTCCACGGGGGCCCCGGGAAGCAAATCGGCTTTCCCTGGCAGATGTGACAAAACTCCGACAGGAAGCAAGTTACCTCGCTGCTATTTCGGGGGAAGTGCGAATTTCAGGAATGACCGTGATTGGTGGATCTGCCTACTGGTCTACTACGGTGTACGGGGTGGAACCGGATTACCTTACGATCAAGGACTGGGGGGTAGCGGAGGGAGAAATTTTTACTGAAAAGGATTTAACCACTCGAAGTAAAGTGGCCGTCCTGGGTGCCACGGTGGCTTCTAAGTTATTTGGGGATGAAAGTCCTCTGGGAAAAAATATCCGGATTGCCACAACACCCTTTACGGTGATTGGGGTTTTAACCAAAAAGGGCGCCACTGGTACGGGAAGCGATCAGGATGATGTGGTACTTGTACCACTTCATACGGCCGTGAATCGACTTTCCCGGGATGGGAAACTCAATCTTATCGAAATGAGTGTTGTTCGGGAGGATCTCATGTCCCAGGCTCAGACGGAGGTTACCGCTATCCTGCGGGAATCTCATAAACTTGCCGAAGGGGCAAGCGATGATTTTACGGTGATGAACCAGGAACAGATCATTCAAACCGCTTCCCAGACCTCTCAAACTCTTACGATGCTTCTTGCGGCTATTGCCGGGGTTTCCCTTATTGTTGGGGGTATTGGGATCATGAATATCATGCTGGTTTCCGTTACGGAGCGGACCAGGGAAATTGGGATCCGTATGGCCGTTGGAGCCCGTCGCCGGGATATCCTTTTACAGTTCCTTTCCGAGTCGATTATCTTAAGTCTCATGGGAGGTTTTATCGGAATTCTCCTGGCGATACTTGTCTCATTCCTGTTGAGGACCCTTCTTAAAATGCCTACCCTCATCCATCCGGAAATTGTACTTCTGTCAGCGGGGTTTGCTGCGGCGGTGGGAATTTTCTTTGGCTGGTACCCTGCTCAAAAAGCGGCCAATCTGTATCCTATCGATGCCTTGCGATATGAATAGGGAGAACTCTATATGAAAAAAATGCTAGGTTTGCAAAAATTATGGCCCTTCATAAAGGAAGATGTTGTATTTTTGTGTTTTTTTCTCTGGACCGTGCCTTTTTCTTTTGGAGAGGCGCCTGCCGGTACCAGTGAACGCCTGAACCTTACGGCGGCTCGTAATCAGGCTCTTGCCCGTTCCCTCGATCTCCGGAAGGCTCAGATCGCAGTAGATAAGGCGAATCTTTCTAGATCTGCGGCGTTATACAATTTGTTTCCCAGTATTTCGGGAAGCCTTTCAGGTAGTTGGTCCTATCCTGAAAGCGGCAGTGCTTCCAGTACCCTTTCCAGTTCTGCTCGTTTGTCCGGAAGTGTTACCCTCTTTGATGGGGGATCGGGAAAGGCAAAACTGGATGCGGCGACACTGGCTGCTCAATCGGCCCAAGAGAGCCTTCGATCTACCCGTCTTTCAGTTATCGAAGCGGTAGACACGGCTTTTTTAGACGTGCTCAAAGCGCAGGCGGCGCTGGATGCAAAGGAAAGTAGCCTTGTGGCTACTAAATGGCGCCTTCAGATTGCCCAGGTTAAAGCTGCGGTTGGGGCCCTTTCAAAGGCGGACCTTCTTTCTACCGAAGCGGATATGGCCAGTGCCCAGGCGAGCCTTTTCTCTGCCCAGAAAACCCTTGCCGCAGCTCGAGCCAAGCTTGCATCTCTTACGGGAGTCCCCTCTACGGTCCCTCTCGTAGCAGTGGATTTTACTCAGTATGATGAAGTAATCGGGAAGCTTGCTGCCCTTGAAAATCAACAACTTGCTGCTCTGATGAATGCCCTTGTGGCCCTGGCCCGGAAACAGAATCCCCAGCTAGCAGTGTATCAGCTTTCGATAGGGGAGGCCCGGGCAAGTCTTAATTCTGCGAGGAGTTCCTGGTTCCCTTCTGTTTCTGCAGGGGTATCTCAGAATTTTCCCCTCCAGGGAAACAGTTCTAACCAGATAACAGGGAGTGTGAGCCTATCTGCTTCCTGGAACCTTGATTTCTGGGTTACAAGGAATTCGGTAGAACAGGCCCAGAAAGCCCTTTCCCAGGCTGAAATTGACCGGGCAAGCCAAGAGCAAACCCTTAGCCTCACCATTGAACAGACCCTGTATGAATGGATTTCGTCGGCCCTTCAAATTTCTTCATCTATGAAGGCCCTCGAGTATGCCCAGGCTAATTATGACAACGTGGCAGAAAAATTCCGTCTTTCCAGTGCTGCCATTTCTGACCTTGCGAGCGCAGAAGCCCTCCTTAGCTCGAGCAAAGAATCTCTTATAACCGCCCAATATAGCTTTTTGACAGCCCTCTTTTCTTTACGGAATTCGGTAGGGGTGGAAGAAGAGGAAGAAATTCTAAGGCTTTTAAAAGAGATTCTGTAGGGGGAGGGGAAAATAGGGTAAAAAAGAATTGAGCCTCCCCTTTCAGCAAGAGGAGGCCCTTTCAGCGCCCCTATAAGTACACTAATAATAAAAAGGGCCCCTTTCGTCTATTTTCATCGGCTTTCCATACCACCTAGCGTGGAGCTTTTGAATGTGCGGGCCTCTTTATGTTTTTTATTACCTTCCGAGCCACCCACCGTCTACCGCAAGGGTATGGCCGTGCACATAATCGGATGCAGGAGATGCGAGGAACACTACCGCGCCGGCTAAATCGGAGGCTTCGCCCCAACGGCCTGCGGGAATACGGGAAAGAATCTCCTGACTGCGCTGGGGGTCGTTACGCAGGGCTTCGGTATTATCGGTGGCCATGTAGCCTGGCGCAATGGCGTTAACATTGATGCCATGCTTGGCCCATTCGTTGGAAAGGGCCATGGTAAGTCCCCGGATGCCGCTTTTGCTGGCCGTATACGAAGGAACCCGGATGCCTCCCTGGAAACTAAGCATGCTCGCCACATTGATGATTTTCCCTTTTTGTTTTTGAGCAACCCAGTGGCGGGCCGCCGCTTGACTTAAAAAGAAAACCGTCCTGAGGTTAAGGTTCATGACATCGTCCCATTCGGCCTCGGTAAAGGAAAGGGCTTCGTTTCTCTTGATGATCCCCGCATTGTTTACAAGGATATCCAGCCGGCCGTAGGTCTCAAGGACGGTACCTATAATCCGGGGAATCGGTTCAAGAGAACGGAGATCCGCACTGACATAGACAAAGCGGCGGCCCGCCGCCCGAACCGCCGATTCTGTTTCGGGGGCCTGGGGAGAAGCGCTCACCCCGAGGATATCTGCCCCCGCCTCGGCCAGGGCTATGGCCATAGCCTGTCCGAGACCTCGGTTGCAGCCGGTAACAATAGCCACCTTCCCATCAAGCTTGAATTGTTCAAGAATTCCAGCCATGAACTACCTCCTATCGTAGATCCTCGGGTTTGACGAAATCCATATCATCAAAGGTTTGGTTTTCTCCAGCCATGGCCCAGATAAAGGTGTACGCCCCCGTCCCTACCCCAGAGTGGATAGACCAACTGGGAGAAATAACCGCCTGTTCGTTGGCAACCACCAGGTGCCGCGTTTCTGAGGGCGCTCCATGAAAGTGAAATACCCGCGCATCGGGGGCCATGTCAAAATACAGATACACCTCCATCCGTCGTTCATGGGTATGACAGGGCATGGTGTTCCAGACACTTCCCTTCGCAAGAACCGTCATCCCCATCACGAGCTGACAGCTTTTGCAAACCGCCGGATGCACATACTGATAGATGGTCCGTTCGTTGCTGGTTTCGCTGCTCCCCAGTTTTTTAGGGTTGGCCTGGCTCTGGCTTATCTTTATGGTGGGGTAACTCTGGTGGGCAGGAGCGCTGGCAAGGTAGAACTTGGCTGGTTCTGAAGGAGATAGGGATTCAAAACGAATATCCCTCGCCCCCATCCCAACATAGCATCCCTCGCTTTTAGCAAGTTCATACCTAGTGCCATCTACCACGAGGAGACCGGGACCACCGATGTTAATCACCCCTAATTCCCGTCGTTCAAGAAAATATTCCGTCCCCAGTTCTTTCCCCGACTCGAGTACCAAAGCCTTTATGGTGGGAACGATGCCGCCGAAAATAAGCCGATCCTGGTGGCTGTAGGTAAGGCGAATTTCTCCGGGAACAAAAACCTGTTCCACTAAAAAATGACGCCGTTGTGTTGCGGTGTCGTACTGTTTTGCATCCTCTGGATGGCTCGCATACCGTATATCAAATTTCATGGTATTTCCTCCTGTAATGAGAGGGGTTCCTTTTCTGGCTCTATTAGTGTCTCAGCCACGAACTCTGGCGGCTACAGGATCTAATTTTTGGTAAAACCTGCACTCCCCCTCAACTGGCCAGAAAAGGTTTCTCCCGTACTTCTTTATCGCTGTACCCGGCCGGAACCGTCACCCTTCATGAGAGTTTCCACTTCTGCCAGGGTACTCAAATTGAAGTCCCCCGGGATGGCGTGCTTTAAAGCCGATGCAGCCACCGCAAAGTTCAGGGCCCGTTCCTCATCATCTTTAAAATTGAGCAGTCCATAGATAAGACCGGCGGAGAAACTATCGCCTCCTCCTACCCGGTCTACGATATCGGTGATCTCATACTTTCGAGAGAGGATACCCCCTTTTTTGCCTATAAGGACCGCGGACCAGCCATTGTGGTCTGCGGAGTGACTTTCCCGGAGGGTAATGGCCAGGTATTGTACCTGGGGAAACTCCTTTTGCACGAGGGTTGCGAGCTCTTTGTAGGCCTCAATATTAAGGGAGCCACTGCTCACATCGATCCCCGCTACCTCAATCCCAAGGCACTTTTGAATATCCTCTTCGTTAGCAATGAGGACATCCGCGTACTGGGCAAGGCCCCGCATGATTTCGGGGGCCTTTTTACCATAATTCCAGAGTTTCTTGCGGTAGTTGAGGTCGATGGATACGGTACATCCCGCGGCTTTTGCGGCCTTAATAGCCGCCAGGGCACTATCCGCCGCCGATTGGGAAAGGGCCGGCGTAATACCGGTGATATGGAACCACTGGGCCCCTGCAAAAATAGTGTTCCAGTCAAAGTCTGTCGGTCCAACCCGAGAAATACAGGACCCATCCCGGTCATAGACCACATTGCTGGGCCGCTGGTTTGCTCCGGTTTCAAGGAAATAGATACCAAGCCGGCCGGCGGTCTTTTTAATAAAGGATGTGTCTACACCGTATTTTCGCAGTTCCCGAATTGCCCCTTCGCCAATGGGATTGTCGGGAACGGCCGTCACAAAGGCCGCCGATTCTCCAAAAAGGGCAAGGGAGACCGCCACATTGGCTTCTCCTCCTCCAAAGGTAGCCTCCAGGAGGGGAGACTGAAAAAAACGCTCGTGTTCTGGCGACTTAAGGCGAAGCATGATTTCGCCAAAGCTTATGATTCGATGGGCCATACAAAACGCTCCTCAAAATTGAAATAGGGAAAGGATTCCGCCAGGGCTGGCTAACGGTCCAGGGACCTACCAGCCTGTGCTCTTGTTTGGAGTGTCTATTGGTACAGCTTTGGGATTCCTTTCCCTCTTTGTATTATACATCAATCAGCACTTTCGTCAATTATTTTTGAAACAATGGTTCATTTTTTAATTGTTTTATGGTATAGTAGGATTCATGGAGGATAGATATGAATGATCTTTTTTTAAAGATCCGGGATATTGGACTGGTCCCGGTAATAAAAATCGATAACCCCGATCACGCGGTCCCGTTGGGGCGGGCCCTTGTGGCAGGGGGCTTGCCGGTGGCGGAAGTTACCTTCCGAACCGATGCGGCGGAAGAGGCAATTCGGCGAATGAAGGCGAAACTTCCTGAGCTTCTGGTGGGGGCCGGTACGGTGATCAACCCCGCCCTGGCGCAAAAGGCGGTCCAGGCGGGGGCAAGTTTTATTGTTTCCCCCGGTTTTAATCCTGCCACGGTAGACTGGTGTCTGGAACGGAATATACCAGTTCTTCCTGGGGTGAATAACCCGAGTCTTATTGAGCAGGGGCTTTCCCGGGGGCTAGAGGTGTTTAAGTTTTTCCCCGCCGAAAACTCCGGTGGGGCCCCCATGATTCAGGCCCTTTCTGCCCCCTTCGGCTCGATTCAGTTTGTACCAACCGGGGGAATCGATGCAAACAATCTGGCTGAGTATGCGAAGCTTGACGCGGTTCTTGCCATCGGCGGTAGTTGGATGGTAAAGGCGGACCTTATTCAAAATGAACAGTGGGATACCATTACGGCCCTTTGTCGGGAAGCTCGGCTTAAGCTTCAGGGCTTTTCTTTTGCCCACCTGGGGATTAATCAGGACACTCCAGAGGAAGCAAAAAAGACGGCCAATGTGTTTGCCGCCCTCGGTTTTGCTCTAAAAGAGGGAAATTCTTCAATATTTGCAGGGACTCCCTTTGAAATTATGAAGAGTCCCTTCCGGGGCACAAAGGGTCACATTGCGATCAGTTGTTATAACGTAGAACGGGCCCTGGCATACCTTGCTCCCTATGGATTTAAAGGGGTAGAGGAAACGGCAAAGCGGGAAAAGGGCAAACTGAAAGTGATCTATCTGGATAAAGAAATTGGGGGCTTTGCGGTACACCTGGTGAAGGCGTAACGTGGTGGAGGGACCCAGAGTTCCCTGTAAAAGATAGTTGAAAACAAACGGAGCAGGTCTTCCCAGCCCTGCTCCACGTAAGAATATCTACCTGTCACTATACGGTAGAAATCAGGAAATAGACGCCCCAGGATTCTAATAAAAAAGGGCCCTCTGGGAGCCCTTCCTTTTCTTTTACACCTTACACCTGTGGAACCGATGTTTCTATCTCAATGGAAAGATCTTCTACATTATCTTCTATCAAAAACGGTTCTTTCTGTTCCTGCGTACGGGCGGGGAATTCCACGGTGGTTCTTTTCACCTGGAGATGACGAATATTGCGCAGACGGATGCCCCGGCCTGCCGGGAGCGGTAAGCCCCGGTACATGGCAGCTTCGCTCGGAGGATGGTCCGTGTTTTCCGAAAGGGTAAATACACAATCTTCAATATGTACGTTTTCGATAGGCCGTTCGGGGAGTCCTACAATAAAGGCGGCTGCGGCCTTGCAGTCCTCTCCCTTAAGACTGTGAACTCGAATATCTCGAATCAACGGTGTGGTAACGGTTATGGGTTGAGGAGAACGGCTAAAAATAGGGTCTTCCGGCGGAGGACCGCCAGGTCCGTAGTAACAGTTAATAACGAGGGGACAGAGAACTCCCCGCATAATACAGTTTTCTAACTGAATGTTTTCGATAGTTCCTCCCCGACCTCGTCGAGTTTTTATCCGTAGGCCCCGGTCAGTTTCATCAAGCTGGCAATTGCGGATGGTTACATTTCGGACCCCACCGGCGGTTTCGCTGCCGATCACAATACCCCCATGGCCTCCTTGCATGGTACAGTTTTCAATAAGCACCGATTCGGTAGGGCGGTTTACCCGAAGGCCATCTTCTCCGGAGCCGGATTTTAGGCCCAGACAGTCATCCCCAACATCAAAATGACAGCGTTCTATGTGGACCTGGTTACAGGAGTCCAGGTTAAGCCCATCGGTGTTGGGACCGTCATGGGGATTCTGGAAGGTAACCCCCGCAATATGAACCTGCTCACAATACACAAGATGGGTATTCCAGAAAGGAGAATTCTGCAAGTGCACGTCAAAAATCTCTACATTTTTACAATTGAAAAACTGTAAAAGGGGAGGGCGCAGAAATTGCAGTTCCCGCCCTCCTCCTCCCGATGGCTGGGTGCGATAGGTGGGATTTAATGCCGCAAGACGTTCTTCAAAAGGATGTTTAGGTTCTCGACGCCCTTCTTTTCGGGATTGCCGGAGAAAATCCCACCAGGCCTTTCCGTTCCCATCAATAATGCCGCTGCCCTTGACTCCCAGGTTCTCTGAGTCTCGGGCAAAAATAAGGGGATGCATGGCCCAGCATTCAACCCCCTCCCAGCGAGTCCAGACAGGTCCGTAGCGATCGAAGTCCGGAATAAAAGAAAGAACGGTGTCTTCTTCGATTATCAGATATACCTGTGATCGAAGAAGTATGGGGCCGCTCTGAAATAAGCCGCCTCGCAGATGGAGGCTTCCTCCGCCAGCTGCGGCAAGGTTGTTAATTGCTGACTGGATGCGGCGACTGTCGTCCCGGGGATTATTTCCCTGTTCTGCGATGAGTTCTAGTTCCATAGGCAAATCCTATAAAAAATGGTACTATGTTTCATTATGATGAATATTGGTGTCCGATGCCATGATGTAGGCATATTCCCCCCTGATCTTCTTGCAGAAAAGGTCGCCGCTACTGGCGTGCGCTGTGTCCAGCTTGCCCTTTCAAAGGCTTTGCCGGGAGCTCCTTTGGTGCCGGAAGAGGTCAATATTCCCCAGGTTTCTGGGGCCTTTCAGCGTCAGGGCCTTTCTATTGCGGTCCTGGGATGTTATATCAACCCGGTACATCCAGACCGGAATCAGCGAGAGGCCGCCCTTCGGCGCTTTGAGGCCCATCTCCGGGCGGCCCCTCTCTTTGGCTGTTCCATCGTGGGAACCGAAACGGGCTCCTGTGCCGCCGACTGTTCCTACCATCCCGATACAGAGCGGGATGCAACCTTTGCAGACCTGGTCGCTTCGGCGGAACGGCTTGTCCGCTGTGCCGAAACAATAGGCTCTGTTATCGTTGGGATCGAAGCGGTAGCAGAAAAACACACCATCTCGACTCCCGAAAAGATGGCCCGGCTTCTTAAAGAGATCGATTCCCCCCACCTGGGGGTTATCTTTGATCCTACCAACCTGGTTCCCTCATCGGGGATCGATGATATGGGGGCCTTTCTTGACCGCTGTTTTGAAGCCTTTGGGCATAAAATTGTGGCGGTCCATGCCAAGGATTACCGGATGGAACTGGTTGACGGAAGAATGATAAAATCCCCCTCCCTACCGGCCGGTACGGGCCTTCTTCCCTGGCCTGATATTCTACGCCGTCTTAGGGCTCTCAATCGGGAAGCGGTCCCCATTCTTATTGAGGATATTAAGGCTTCCCACATTGAAGAAACAAGAAGGCGCCTCGAAACCTTCTGGTCCCACCTTGAGTATATGTAAAGTTTCTGTAAAAAGGAACGGAAAGAAGCGCCATTATTTTGTACTATAACGACTTCCCTCTCCTCCCGGAGAGGAGGTGGTGTTGTTCTGTTCGAAAGGTCGGAAAAGTACAAAAACGTATCTGCAAATTTGTAGAAAGATGCATACAATTAAGATGTGAGATAGAGCACAGTGATGGGGTGCTCTGTCTCTCTATGGTTCGTCCTCCGACACGGGCCTCGAATGTTTTTATTTTCCCTACTGAAGGAGAGTACCTATCTTTATGAGTAGTTATGCAGCGGCGACTTCAAAAAAATCGCTCTGGCGGGAGATCCGGCGGTATATGCCGATTTACATGCTTATGGTGCTTCCGCTTCTGTACTATGCGATATTCCGGTACTGGCCTATTGTAAACGGCCAAATCGCGTTTAAGGATTACATGGCCCTGGATGGCGTGTGGGGAAGCAAGTGGATCGGTTTTGAAAATTTTCGTTCTTTTTTCAATTCCTTTTATTTTTGGGAACTCCTGAGAAACACGGTTTTTTACAGTTTTGGTAAGCTCCTTGTGGGGGTTCCTGTTTCCATCATCCTGGCCATCATGATTTATGAAACCAATCACCCCAAGCTCGGAAAGGTGGTCCAGACCCTGTCCTATCTTCCCCACTTTCTTTCGTGGGTTATCGTGTATGGGATTCTTTTGGTGCTTCTCGCCCCCGGGGATGGCCTTGTAAATGATGTCCTTAAGGCCATGGGACAGCAACCCATCGATTTTTTAACCAACACTAAGTACTTTCCCTGGATCGTGATTCTTTCCGATGCCTGGAAGGAAATGGGGTGGAGTGCCATCATCTTTATTGCGGCCCTCATGGCCATCGATCCTACCCTGTTTGAAGCCGCGGCTGTCGAAGGGGTTACGGCCTTTCAGCGGGTGTGGTACATTACGCTGCCCCTCATTCGACCAGTGATCATGACAGTGGTAATCCTTAAGTTGGGAACGATTCTGGACGCGGGCTTTAACCAGATCTTCATGCTCTATTCAATCCCGGTATACAGCGTAGCGGATATTATCGATACCTGGGTATACCGCCAGGGTCTTTTGGAATTCCGCTTTGGTCTTGCCACGGCGGTGGGCCTTTTTAAGGGAACCATCGGAATGATCATGGTGATTATCGCAAACCGGCTGGTAAAGCGGTTCTCCGATTCTTCAATGTATTGATGAGGTGATGGTGTTATGGCTCAAGGAACGATGAAGATACGACTTTCACCGAGTGATCGGATTTTTTATGGGATTATCGATGTTCTCCTAGTGTTTATTTTAATCATTGTGGCAGTTCCCTTGTGGAGTACGATTACCCTCTCCTTTCGACCGAACCACTTTATAGGAAGTAATCTGGAAGGGATGTTTCTTGCTCCCTGGAAATGGTCTACCGCCGCCTATCGGGCCCTGCTGGGAAACCGGGGCTTTTTGATGGCCTTCAGTAACAGTCTTAAGATTCTGGTTTTTGGTGTTATCACCGCCCTCTTTTTTACGGTTCCCATGGCCTATGCCCTTTCGATTCGGGGGCTCCCGGGCCACAAATTTTTCCATATCTTTGTGCTTATTCCGTACCTGTTTAACGTGGGACTCATTCCGGCCTACCTGGTGGTAACCACCGTGGGGCTTACTAATAGGTTAGCGGCGGTGTTTTTGCCAGTGGCCATTAGTACCTACAACCTGCTTATTATGCGGCAATTTTTCGAAGGAATCCCGGAAGAACTCAAAGAATCGGCCCGTATCGATGGAGCTTCGGAACTTACTATCCTGCTCCGTATCGTGCTTCCCCTATCAAAGCCTATTCTGTTAACGATAGGGCTCTACTATGGAGTGGCGTTCTGGAATGACTTCTTGCATGCCCTCATTTACCTTAATAAGGCTTCCCTCCATCCGCTACCTATTTTGCTCCGAAACATACTCCTTGCAAGCGGTATGAATGAGTTTGTGGAGGTGAATGCCTTTGGAGAAGCCTCGGTACAGTCGATTAAAGCAGCGAGTGTGTTTATGGCGGCGATTCCCATGGTTATTGCCTACCCATTTATTCAGAAATTCTTTACCAAGGGAACCCTGCTGGGAAGTATTAAGGGGTAAGGGGAAAGCGCCCTCTTCCCAGGAAGAGTATCTCTTCCTCACGGGCAGAGAAAGCTGGGGTGGACCCCTTGGGTATAAGGGATGAGGTAAAAAACGGAACCCCGACAATTTTTAGGGGGACCCAGAGAGTGTAAGGGCTCTAAATAAGAATTCAAGAACCTCCGTGGACATGGTTCGACGGGGTTCTAGATAGATGGAACAAGGAGGCTTTGTATGAAGCGTTTTGTGTCGATGGTACTCGTACTCCTCCTGGCCTTTGGAATGGTAACATTTACCTTTGCTGAAGGACAGGCGGATGGGAAAGGGGGATCTTCCTCGGGACCGGTGACGATTGAACTCTGGTATGGGGCGGCGGTTACCGAAGCAGGACCACCCCCGGCTGACTGGGTAGCCCTTAAGATCATCAAGGAAAAGCTCAATATCGATCTTAAGATTACCGCCCTTCCTTCGGCGAACGAAGATCAGGATGTAAAGATTAACACTGCTGCGGCGGCTAACGCCCTGCCCGATCTCTTTATGGTAAGCCGTCCTGTGTGGATGAACCTTATTAAACAGGGACTTATCGCTCCGGTAGATGATTTGTATCCCCTTATGCCGAACCGCTGTAAGTATCACTATGATGAGGATAGCCGGGCGTTTACTACCGTCAATGGGAAATCCTATGGGCTTGCTTCCCCTGGTTCTATTGCCAAGAATGAGGGGCTTCTGATCCGAAAGGACTGGCTTGATAAGTTAGGCCTCAAGGTTCCTACCACCACGGAAGAACTGTTCCAGGTGATGAAGGCCTTTACCACAAAGGATCCCGATGGAAACGGCAAAGATGATACCTATGGGTTTGGGGCCTTTATTGAAATCAATAACTTTGAAGAAGGGCTTGGCCGCCGTTTCGATCCTATTTTTGGAGCCTTTGGAGTAGCGGGAACCTGGAATCTTTCGGCTAAAAACCCCGGTCTTAATGTGCGCAAACCCGAATACTACGATGCCCTGGCCTATGTCCGGCGCATGGTGGATGAAAAGGTTATCGATCCTAACTGGGTTAGCTATAAGAAAGATGATTTCCGGGCTGCCTGGAAACAGGGGCGCTTTGGGATCATGCGGGAACAGAATGCCGCCTATGCAGCAGAATCCAACTATACTCCCTTTGATAAGAATTTCCCCAACGGTGAATGGATTGTGATCGATCCTCCTAAAGGACCGAAAGGGTTCCAGTCGGTGGGGGTCTTTACCCAGAGTTACCGGATTTATGCGGTTTCTACCAAGGCCATGAAGGCTGGTAAAGGGCCGGCCATTGCAAAACTCCTTGAATGGATGAGCTCCGATGAGGGGTATTTCCTCCTTGGGTGGGGTGTAGAAGGGGTAAACTATGTGAAAGGTCCCGATGGGGTTCCGACGGTGAACGGGATCCCCGATCCTGCCAAAGGTTTCAGCAAACCCGAGATGCAGCCCCTTACCCAGCTACGGAACATGGTGTTCTATAATGGAGACCTGGAACTGAAAGCCCGCTATCCCACCTATAAGGCACCCTATTCTGGTAAGACCATGAGTGCCCTCACGGTACTTCGGGACATGCAGAAGCGACCCTGGACCAATGGGGTCGGCGCAGATACCCTTCCCAATCCTTCGGCGGATCTTAAGCGCTTCTATGAACAGGGGGTTGTGGAGTTTGTGACTGGTGCTCGCCAGCTTACTCCTGAGAACTGGAAGGCCTGGGTGGCCGAATTCGATAAGATGGGCGGTCTTGACTGGGAAAAGGCCGGTATCGAATATGCCCGGGCGAACAATCTGTTAAAATAGGTACGGTCATGGGTTGGTCTAGCCAGGGAGCCTGAAGCAAGGAAGTTATAAAAAGCTTTCTTTGGGGCCCCAGGGAAAGGCCAGAGCGAATTCCCGATACACAACAAAAGATAAAGAAAAGAAAAGAAATAAGGGACCGGTGAAGAGCCGGTCCCTTTATGTTTTCTGAGGCTCAAAGCATAAGCCGCGAATAGTTTTTTTCCTTTATTATGATCCTTCTAAAGATCCAAGGCCTAAAATCCAAGGCTCTTTATCAAGGCCTTGGTACTATCATGTCCCTTCTGTTTCGGCGGTAACCCCTTTCCCTTCTATTTCTGCGGGGGAACCAGTAATAACGGCGGTCCCCTTTTTCCAGCGGTATATCACGAGCAGCGCCGCAATGATGGCGCTTATACCCATCATCATGTTGCTGATCATCATGGAAAGGCCAAGCCCTTCAGTTTTGAGGTTGGTATAATGCTGGAAATACCACAGGGGTGGAATGCGGAACACAAAAAGCCGTAATAGATTCAAAACCATAGAAATCCGGGTATACCCAAAACCATATAAGAGACCCATAACAGAACTCGAGATAGCCAGGAGTACCGAGGCATAGCGTTCATAGTTGTACACCTCTGCAATTTCTTGAGAAAAGAGGGGATCCCCCCGAGCGAAGAGATGAATAAGGGTATCCTTACAGATACTCATAAGGATAAAGAAAAAGATTCCCAAGATTATATTGATAGTACAGGTGATCTTAAAAGTTTCAAAGGCCCGGTGACTGTTTTTATTTCCCAAATTCTGGCTAATAATGGTGGCTTCTGCTTCCTGAAAGCCGATGGGAGGCATGGTGACCAGGCCCCCAATGCGGTTAGAAACGCCGAGGGCCCCGATAGCCATGCTTCCGTAGGCGGCACTCATGGAATTAACCACCGCTTTCCCATAGTTAAAAATGAATTTTTCAAGAAAAACGGGGGTAGAAAGAGAAACGATGGGCTTTATTTCAGCGGTATCCACCCCATAGTGGCGAAGGGTCTGTATGATACCACTCCCTTCTTTAAGAAGAAAGGTCCCCCCCGCAAAAAGGGAGACTGTTCCCTGGGCAATAAGGGAAGCAATGGAAAGCGAAAGGGGGCCCCAGCGGAATAGGTATACGAAAAGAAGGGTGGCCCCTAACTTTGTAGAAAGGATAAGAAGATTCCACCAGAAAATTCGTTCCGTGTTTCCCCGGGCCCGCTCAATCGCAAAATATACGCTGTTAAGACATATGAATACGAGGCCGAGCAGTTCTATTCTGAATAAGGTAAGGCCGGGATCTAATAGATCAGGGGGCATTTTAAAAAAACGGAGAATCCAGGGGGCAAGGGGAATCATAATCCCAAGGATGACGAATATAAGGACCAGCGTAAACATAAAAAGGATACCCATCCGTTGCTGGGCTTTTTGGGTATCATGGGCTCCAATTGCCCGGGCAATGAGTACCCCACCGCCCACGCCGAGCCCTGCACTAAGGGTCGTAAAAAGGGACTGAATCTGGGAAACAAAAGAGACAATTGAAACGATTCGAGCTCCCATCGATGCCGCGATAAGGGTATCGAGGAAGCTAAAAACCTGGCTTATCCCGTTATAAAACACCAAGGGGAGGCCGAGTTGAATCACCACGCTCCAGAGGTTGCCGTACAGAATAAAATCCCGACGATCTCTAGTAGCGGTTCTATTGTCGGTTTTCAAGGAAACTGCTTTTCTCATGAAGCATGGTTATACCAAAAGATGAGAAAAAAGGTTGTGCAATTATTGTCTAATTATGAAAAAAATGTTCAAATATTGTTTATTGTTATGCTTCCCCCTGATATTCGGATAGAGGACGAAGTTTGTAATCTTCGATTTATTAGAAAGTCCCGGGCTACCACCAACCCGGAACGACATTTTCATAGTTCCTGGGAATTCCTGTACGTGGCTTCTGGTTCTCGCACCTTCTTTTATCGCAGTGCCACCTATGCGATGGGTGAAGGCGCGATCGCCATTATTCCTCCGGGAATTCTGCATCGGGGACTCAACCAGAAGGGAGAGACCTGCGAGCTTTATAATATATATGTGCTTGATCAAAACAATCCTCTCTTTTCTTCCCTTCTTCCCCTCTGTGTTTCCTGGGTTGAACAGCACGATCCGGTAATCCAGTTTGATGAAAAAAGCCGTTACGAAGTGGAGTCCCTCTTTCAGTCTATGGGGATGGAACTTCAAAGGAAAGAGCCCTGGTATGTCCAGGTAGTATGGGCCCAATTGGCCCTGCTTGTGGCCCTATCCTGCCGTTCTGCGGCCCAGGCTCAACGGGGAACAGGGCAACAACAGCTCGACCCCCGCATCCAGGAAACCCTTCACTGGATCGATCTGCATTATGCCGAACCTATCGATTTAGAACGGGTTGCGCAGCAGACCAGTATGAGTCCTGCCTATTTTTCAAAATTGTTTTATAGAACCACCCAGATCCATTTTCATGAATACCTTGCCTCTGTTCGAATCCAGAGGGCCTGTAGCCTTTTGGCCACCACCCGTGAACCGGTGTACCGTATTGCCGAACGGTGTGGTTTTGGGAGTGTTACCCAGTTTGGCAGGCTGTTCCGTCAACTGACAGGGCAGCATCCTCTGGAATATCGAAGGAAAACAAATCCTCAGTATACGAGCACCTAGAAGGTTTCGAGGTTCCCGTGACCAGTATAAGGGGCCCTTTGTTCTGCAAAGAGCGGTAAAGGTCTCCTTTGTTAAAAAATTGGTCGGTTCAATTCTAGAATAGTGGGATATCCTGATACAGGAGAAATATTCTCCCCTTCTCTCCGACTCTGGGATGATATTTCCCAGAGGTACGGGGAAATTCAAAAAGCTCCCTGGGGAGCTTGGAAAATCATGAAGCAAGGAGTGTTCCTATGAAACGATGGATACTTGCCCTCGGAATGGGGATGGTGTGTGCCTTTACCTCTCTAGTGGCGCAGGAAGTGTTTTCAGCCAATGATCTTGATCCGGCAAATCTGGTAGAGACAAAAACATGGGGTAATTTTAAGATTGCCGCCCGGAGTGACAAAAATGTAACTATTGAAGCCATGGATGTTCCCCGGGAAGCGCCCGATAAGGAACTGTTCAATAACCGTATCAAACTTAATGGCGCAGGAGCCGCCGATTATCGGGCGGTGGCATTTACGGTTAAGCAAAAAGGGGAAGTGGTGGTGTATTGTAATTCCAGTAGCAAAACCGATGCTCGTATCTTGCTTTTGGTTGATCTTTCCTCTGGCCAGACGGTAGCAGAACTCAGCGCAGAACCGGATACGGGAACTAAGGCGGGCCTTGTAAAGGCCACCCTTCCGGGGGCGGGAACCTATGCCCTCTATTCCAAAAGCGGCGGCATCAACATCTATCAGATTGTGATTAAGTGATAAAAGGACAGTTATGATTTTTATGCGGCGATTTTTCTCTTTTTTTGGGGGTGTCCTTGCCCTTGGCATGATGCCGGTTATTATATTTGCCCAGGAGGGACGGCGGCCCTGGCAAGAGGTTCCTCTGCCTCGTATTGTTTCAGTAAACCCTGACCAGGGGGATCCTTCCCGGCTTATCCTTTCGTTTGAGGCTGATTTAAGTGCCCAGGGGGCCGATAGGGCGCTGATTTCCCTCATGGACGAAAAGGGGAAGGTTTTGGAATCCCGTACCATGGGGAGAACCTCCCGGTCTATAAAACAAGCGGATTTCAGACCTGGTAAAACTGCTCGGTACCAGTTCCAGGTTGCCCTGTATCGAAACGGAGAAACCGAGGCCCGACTGTCTTCTCTTTTTTTCTATGATTTTCGTCTTCCCCTTGTTGTGCCGGAACTGCAGCTTTTAAACAAAGGAAAAGGGACCCTGCTTGTTCGCTGGACATCGGTCCCCGAAGCGGAGGCCTACGAACTACGGTACGTGGAACTACCGAACAAAGATGTAGTTCCTTCCCTGACGGATGCTTCGGTATATCAGAAGAGATCGATGATACAAAAAGCGGGGAGTAGTCTCGAATGTTCTTTGGAAGGTCTTTCGGTAGGAAAGCCCTATGCCATTAGTCTGGCCGTGTTGCGGGGGAGCGATGTGGTGGTTTCTGCCCCGGTGGTAAAAACGATTCGGGATGTGGAAGAGCGAGAATGGCGCTTTACCTGGTTTGGGCAATCGAGCCGGGAAGATCTCAATACCTTCAAAATGCTCGATAACGATAATTTTGTGTTCCAGCTTACTTCCTGTCAGTATGATCCTAAAACGGGGGAAATCCTCCAAAAGGGGGGAAAATTTACCGCCTTCCACGATGGTATTTCTTTCTATTATACGGTCCTCGATCCCCGGCGAGAAAATTTCGAGCTTTCGGCAACCTTCCAGGTAGATTACATTAACCCCACCGCCGATGGGCAGGAAGGATTTGGTCTCCTCGTGTTGGATAGTCTGGGGCAGCATGGGGTGAATAACGTTAATCACTATACCAATTCGGCAGGGATCCTTGCTACCAAGTTTGAAGAAACGATCGATGGGGTTAAACGGACGAGTAAGGATACCCTGGGGGCCCGATTTGTGACGGGACTTTCAAAGGAGGTGATTGCCTCTGGCGATTCGGGTATTGCCCAGAAAGGGGTGAGTGTTGGTCGGGCCTTTAGTTATGATAGTTCTGCCCTTATACGAAGGGGAGATATATACCGGATTACCTTGAAGAAGACAAACACGGGCTATCATGCTATTTACCAGAAACCCTATGCCACCGAAGAGGATCGCACAGAGTTTATTTTATATGGGCCAGAAAAACTCCAGGTCCTGGATCCTGATCACATCTATGTGGGCTTTGCG
Organism: Treponema sp. J25; assembly: GCF_004343725.1. Classification (NCBI taxonomy): domain Bacteria; kingdom Pseudomonadati; phylum Spirochaetota; class Spirochaetia; order Treponematales; family Treponemataceae; genus Treponema; species Treponema sp. J25. Next base: position 99,314 of record NZ_PTQW01000006.1, on the reverse strand, counting down.
GTAGCCCGGGGTTGTAATGTGACGGTTCGGGATGTAGAGTTTCGGGTAACCGATGCCCAAAAGGATCCTCCGGGAGTGCCGGAACCACCGGAAGTGGTACCCCTTATTGCAAAGGTTGATTCTCCTACGACGTATACGAGCGAAAATTATCCCCTGGTGTTTTATGCTAATGCCGCAGGGCGCCTTACGGTGCAGGATACGGCGGGGAAAGTTCTGGTCCGGGATGTGCCGATTAAGCCCCTGGTGGATTATACGACGACCCTTCGCCTGAAAGGGGGAAGTAACGATTTTGTGCTCCAGTTTACGCCAGATCCGTCCTATAAGCCGGGACCAAAACAGGTGATCGGTCGCTACGATAGTGAACAGCGGGCCTACGTAGAAAATTATAGTCCCTACTACATAAACCTTTCGGTTTTGTATAACAAATATGAAGGGAAAGACCTCTACGTAAGTCCTGAGGGCTCTCCTTTTGGGAAGGGAACCACCACAGATCCTCTGGATCTTACCACGGCCCTGTATTTTGTAGGCCCCGGTCAGCGGATTATCCTGAAAGGGGGAGTGTATTACCCCTCACGGACCGTGACTATCGAGCGGGGAAATAATGGAACGGAAAAGCAGCGAAAAGTCCTTATTTCAGCCCCTGGTGAACGGGCTATCCTTGATTTTAGTGCAAGCCGGGCAAAAACGGCGGGATTCATCCTGTGGGGAAATTACTGGACCATCGAAAGTATTGATATCCGGAGCACCCCTGGTGATGTAAAGGGCCTCCAAGTCGGTGGAAATTACAATATTATTCGGGATGTACGAACCTATCGTTGTGGTGATACGGGACTCCAGATAAGCGGGGTAAGTGCTGAACCTCGGGAAAAGTGGCCCCGGTATAACCAGGTTATTAATTGTCTTTCCCATGATAACCAGGACCCTGCTTCAAACAATGCCGATGGGTTTGCGGCAAAACTAACGGTAGGAGAGGGAAATCGCTTCTATGGATGTATCGCTCATCATAATATTGATGACGGGTGGGATCTCTTTTCCAAAATTGAAAGTGGCCCTATTGGATCAGTGCTGGTAGAAAACTGCGTTGCCTATAACAACGGGTTCCTTTCTGATGGTTCAGGGAATGGCGATGGAAACGGCTTTAAAATGGGAGGGGATGGCATTGCGGTCTCCCACGTGCTTAAAAACAGCATTGCCTTTGGGAATGGTACCAGTGGAATTACCAGTAACTCTAATCCTGCCCTTATCATCGAAAATTGTACCTCCTATGGAAACAAAGGGGCAAACATTAATCTGTACGGCAAGGGTGATGGAAAACGCCTGTTTGTGGTACGGAACGTCCTTTCCTTTGGGGGTGGCTCCGGTGATGTATACCGGGAAATGCCGGAGCTCGCGGCTCCCCATAATTTCTTCTGGAATGGTGCGGCTTGTGTAAATAGCGAGGGACGAACCCTTGGTAAAGATGCCTTTGTTTCCGTGGATATGACAACCGTTCCTCGCTGGGATGCAAAGGGTAGTATCGATCTTCAGGGATTCCTGGTTCCCACAGCAGTTGTACCCCAAGGAGTGGGAGCCCGGTTTTAAACTATTTTAAAAAGACTCCGTGAGTGCTCCTTTTATAATAAAAGGGGCATTCGCGGGAAAAGGGGTACTTTCATTTTTTTAGTCTCTCAACAAAATCAATGATGTTTCCATCTGGATCTCTAAAATGAAATGCTTTGGTATTCCATGGATATTCAGTTGGTACCGTAATGAAGTCTATATCTTCATCTTTCAGTAATGAATATTCATCATCTGCACTCTTAACAAGAAACATAAGTGTTGTATGCCCATAATTGGCATTCTCATGATATGAAAATCCCATATCATTTATGGATGCTTCCTTTGAATATATGGATAATACTAATCCGTTCAGTTGTAATGTACTATGAATTTCATTTCCTTCTGCTTTTACACGAAATATTTTTTCATAAAACGAAACAAGTTTTGGAACATTTTCCGTTATTAATGACAAACCAAGGAATTCCATGCTTATCCTCTGGCGACGAAGATGTCGACCTAACGCTTGCTTAAGGTATACCCGTTGTTGGCGCACTTTTTGCGGCGTAACGATCGCAAAAATGATCCATTCCGGATTTTATGTAAACTGTTTTCATCATAGTGATACCTCGTGCTCTTTGTCAATGAAGCTGTCGCCTAAATTTTGGTACTGTAATCCATACTATCCCCTTTGTCTCTCCTTCTTGACTCGATAAAAAAGAATCGATAAAATAGGTGCTAACTGAGAGGGAGGACTGTCCCGACCTCAAGGTTATCTCTGCCTGGTTTTCTGTGCCGGGCGACAAGCCATCCTGATCCAGAGGAGTTTCCTATGGAAAAGCGTATTGGTGTGGTAGCCATTCTTATTCAGGGCCGTGAATCGGTGCCCGAAGTAAACCGTATCCTCTCCTCCCAGAATCATATCATCCAGGGTCGGCTGGGGATGCCCTTCCGGGACAAGGGCATCCAGGTGATTACCCTGGTGGTGGAAGGAACCATGGACGAAATCAGTGCCTTAACCGGTCCCTTAGGACGTCTTAAGGGTGTACAGGTTAAGTCCATCGTTACCGGATACCGGGAGGAGACCCATGAACCATCCTCAAACTTTTCTTGATTATGGAAAGCTCCGGGAACTTTCCCTTGTGGAGCCCCCCTCGGAGGCAGAACTAGAGCGGATCCTTCAAAAAGGCCGAGCGCTCCTGGGGTTGTCGGCCAAAGAAGCCAGTTCCCTTGCGGCGGTGCAGGACCCGGTTCAGGAAGCGAAGATTTTCCAAGTGGCCGGCGAAGTAAAAGAGGCTATTTACGGTAAGCGGGTGGTTCTCTTTGCGCCCCTGTATACGGGGAACTACTGTGTGAATAACTGTGTGTACTGCGGTTTCAGGCGGGATAATAAGAGCCTGCCCCGGGTGGTGCTCAGTCAGGAAGAGATTGCCCGGCAAACCCAGATTCTTCTTTCCCAGGGACATAAGCGGCTCCTTCTCATTTGTGGAGAATCTCCCCGACAATCCCTTTCGTATACGCTTCAGGCGATTGAAACCTGCTATGCCCAGCGGTATCGTCTTCCCGCTGATGGAAATCGTTCTGAGCCCGCCCGGGTACGACGCATTAATGTAGAACTGGCACCGCTGGATGTGGAAGGTTTCCGGGCCCTGAAAAAAGCCCAGATTGGAACCTATGTGTGTTTTCAGGAAACCTATGACCCGGAACTGTATGAACGGGCCCATCCCTCGGGGCCTAAGGCGGACTATCGCTATCGGCTCTATGTGATGGATCGGGCCATGGAAGGGGGCTGCGACGATATTGGCCTTGGCGCCCTGTTTGGTCTTGGGGATTGGCGGTATGAACTGGTGGCCCTTATTGAACATGCCCGTCATTTAGAAAAAACCTTTGGCTGGGGGCCCCATACGGTGAGCGTTCCCCGGATTGAACATGCGCCGGGGGCTCCCTGGGCAGAGGTGGTGCCCCACCCGGTCTCTGATGAGGACTTTAAAAAGATTGTGGCCATCCTCCGTATCGCCCTGCCGTATGTGGGGATCATCCTTTCTACCCGGGAACGGGCGGAACTGCGGCGGGAACTGCTTGCCTATGGGGTAAGCCAGATATCCGCCGGTTCCCGTACCGACCCCGGAGGATACGAAGAGACCCCTCAACGGAAAAGTGCCGCCGGTACTCATGGTGCTGCGGGAGCCCAGTTTGCCCTGGGAGATACCCGAACTCTTGAAGAGGTTATTTCCGACCTGATCGATGATGGGTACGTGCCGAGTTTTTGCACCGGCTGCTACCGTCGGGGGCGGACAGGAGCCGATTTTATGGATCTCGCAAAACCGGGCCTGATCCGAGAATTCTGTTTACCCAATGGGCTCGTGTCCTTCGCGGAATACCTGTATGATTATGCTTCCTTCCATACCCGGGAAAAGGGCCTTGCGCTGATCGAAGAAATGCAAGGAGAAGCAACCCCACAGGGACAACAGTATCTCCGCGATGCCCTGTCAAAGACTGCGGCGGGAGTCCGGGATTTGTATCTATGAAGGACGAAAAACTTTTCTATCCCCGGGGGTGTTTTTCCTCTGGTACTGCACATAATGATGAGGAGGAAACGGGGCAGGAGAGACAACTACCTCCCCCTGATGTGCCTTCCCCCTGGGATACAAGGGCCCTTCGAGAAGCGGCCCGCCTTCCCCTCTCTGAACTGTGTCGCCTTGCCCGGGACCTTACCAACCGCATCCATGGGAAGGCGGTTTTGCTCCGGGGACTCATAGAGGTAACTAATTATTGCGCCATGAACTGCCTGTACTGTGGCATCCGGCATGATAATCGCAGGGTACGGCGGTATCGGCTTTCTTTTGAAACCCTTACCCAGGTGATTCGGGAGGGGCGGCGGGCCGGGTTTAAGACCTTTGTCCTGCAGGGAGGGGAGGATCCGGCCTTGCAAGGGGAAGGACTCCTACGCTTAACCGAAATAGCCCGGACCGCCGCGGGGCCCGAGGCGGCCCTTACTCTTAGTTTTGGGATCCGTAGCCGCCGGGAATACGAAGAACTCCGGGCCGCCGGGGCAGACCGGTACCTCCTGCGTTTTGAAACGGCGGACCCGGAATTGCACCGGCGCCTGCGTAATGGTATTCCCCTGCGGCGCCGCCTTCGGGCCCTGGAGGATATCCGTGCCGCCGGTCTCCAGCTTGGGTCAGGTTTTATGGTGGGCCTCCCCGGTGAAACCGAAGAAACCCTGCTCCGCAATGTGCTCCTGGCCCAAAAACTCCAGATGGATATGGGTGGGGTAGGCCCCTTTATTCCCCATCCTGAGACGCCCCTGGCGGCGGAGACCGGCGGCACCATCGAACAGACCCTTCGCGCCACCGCCTTGCTTCGCCTTGCCCTGCCCCTTTGCCATATTCCGGCTACCACCGCCGCCGGTTCTATCCATCCAGAGGGGAGGGAAATGGTGCTTGCCGCAGGGGCGAATGTCCTTATGCCCAACATTACACCGGTGGAACATAAAAAAGACTATGCCCTGTACCCCGGCAAAATCTGTATCGATGAGTCGGGCTTCCATTGCCTGGGGTGCCTTTCCCGTCGGGTACAGAGCCAGGGCCTTGAGCTTTCCTGGGCTCGGGGGGATGCCCTTCGCTGGGGGATACAACAGAGAGAAGCCTCCTTCGGGGAACAACGGAAGAAGAAGGAGAAGTTAGGAGATGAATGATCGAGAACAGACCTTTTCCTCTATGCCGCAAACCCTGGCGGCGGCCCGAAACTTTGGATGGGGCTTTACGCCTTATCCTTTTCTCCGGGCTCTGGCAGAGGTGAAAGAAGCGACCCTGCGGGCCTTGCAAGAAACGGAGCATCCCTGGTCAGAAGAGGTATATCATATCGCCCTGTCGGTGCTGAAAGATATTCGTGAGGGCCTCCTCAACGATTTATTTCCGTTGGATCTTGCCCAGGGGGGAGCCGGAACGAGCCTCCATATGAATATCTGTGAAGTCCTTGCTCAGGAGATTTCGAGACGACTTGGCAAGGAGAATATGTTTCATCCCCTGGATGATGGGGCCCGCTCCCAATCGACCAATGATGTGGTGAGTACCGCGGCGATTATTGTGATCCAACGGGTGATTCGAACGGTAGAAGAAGGGGTAATCCGTTTGCAAGAAGCCCTGGTAGAACGGGAACGGACCTGGCGGGGTATCCCTATTACGGGTCGTACGGAATATCAAGATGCCCTGCCGATGGATCTTGCTCAGGTGGTTGCGGCCTGGGCGGGGACAGTAGAACGGGATCGCTGGCGGCTTAATAAACTTAAAGAACGGTCCCGAACGGTTCCCCTCGGTGGTACTGCGGTAGGAACCGCCGCAGGAGCTTCGCCGGCCTATGTGTTTGTGGCAGAACGGGAGTTACGCCGTATTACGGGACTTCCTATACAACGAAGCCAGAACCTCACCGATACCATAGCTCAGCGGGATGAAATGGCCGAGGTCGCAGAAGGGCTTGGCCTTGTGGCGACAAACCTTATCAAACTCTGTCGGGATCTTATGTTTTATTCTGCTACTGTGGTCGGAGAGCTCAGGCTTCCCCACCTGCAATGGGGATCTACCGCCATGCCCCAAAAGAACAACCCGGTCCTACTAGAATTTGCCATGGGCCTTGCAATTCGCTGTCGCTACCAGGCCTTTACTATCGTGGAGTATGCGGCGTCCGGGCATTTACAGCTAAACCCATTTGTGCCGTTTATGGTGGCGGCCTTTTTATCGCTCCAGGAAGATCTGGTGAAGGCCTTAGATGCCCTTTCTCTGGGGTTATTACCTCGTCTTGAGGTAGACATACACCGTTGTCGGACGAATCTCCTTTCGTCACCGGCTCTGTTAAACGCCCTGCGGCCCCTTTTCCCCTATGAAAAATTGAAAGTCCTGGAACCACCGCATCGCCCCGAGGTGAACTTCCCGGAGCTTCACGCCCGATTGGTCTCTTTAGCCAGCGAGGCGGGTGTTCCCCTTGAAGAACTATTTCGGCTTGTGGGCCTTTCCCAAACAGACGTAGAAGGCCTTGAAACGACAGCACAAGAGGGAGAACCCTATGGTACAATTTGAAATATCTTCTGACATTGCGGAGAGTCCTTCTTTTGAAAGTCCGGTCTCTCTTTCTCTCCATATCGTCGTGGTGGGAATCCGCAATGCAGGGAAATCGAGCCTTATCAATCAGCTATTTGAAAAGGAGGTGTCCCTGGTGTCTTCTGTTCCCGGGACAACCACCGATCCGGTGCTCCGTAAAATGGAGTTGCCGGGGCTGGGCCCCGTGGCCTTTGTGGATACCGCCGGGATCGATGACGAAGGGGATCTGGGTAAACAGCGGGTAGCCCGGACCCGGCAACGGCTTGCTACGGCCCATGGGGCGCTTTTTGTGACCCCGGCCCATCTTCCTCCCCGCCCTGAGGAAGGGGAATTATACGAGGAGTTAGAGAAAGGGGGAAAGCCCTTCCTTGTTGTGGTGACCCATAGTGACCTGCCCCTCCATGAGGAAAAGGGCCGTTGGCTTGAAATAGCTAAGGCGCGGGGACATAGGCCTATTTTTATCAGTAACCAGAAGAAAGAAGGAGCCGCAGCGGTACGAAAGGCCTTGAGTGCCCTTTCTGAGCGCCTTTGCCATGAACCGGGAGTTCTGGAAGGACTGGTCCAGGAAGGGGATCACCTCCTGCTCGTGGTGCCTATCGATCTGGCGGCTCCAAAGGGGCGTCTTATCCAGCCCCAGGTGGAAACAATTCGGGATGCCCTGGACCGGGATTGTACGGTGACGGTGGTAAAAGAACGGGAACTCTACGATACGTATCATTCCTTACCCAGGCCACCTCGTCTCGTAATCACCGATAGTCAGGTCTTTTCTAAAGTAGCGGCAGATATTGGTGAAGATCAGGCCCTGACGAGTTTTTCTATACTTTTTGCCCGGAAGAAGGGGGAACTTTCTCTTTTCCTCGAAGGTCTTGATTGCTTAAAAAACTTTTCTCGGCGGGGTCGGGTCTTTGTTATGGAAGCCTGTTCCCATCATCGAACGGCCGATGATATTGCTTCGGTAAAGATCCCCCGGCTTTTTTCGGCCCTGGTGAACCCCCGAACACCCTTTTATACGGTCCGTCAGATTCCCGATGATGTGGGCCCTGAAGACCTCGTGATTCACTGTGGGGGCTGTATGATTACGGCCCGAACCATGCAGGAGCGGATCAGAAAGCTTCGAGAACGGGGAGTGCCGGTAACTAACTACGGGCTCTTTCTTGCCTGGGCAAACGGTCTTATTCCCCGGGCAATAGCCTGCTTACCGGAGTACGGGGAAGCCCGGCGTGGGGGGAGCGCCTGATCGCCTGAGCCGTGGAGGCTCGGGATGTGGGCCGGGCTGAAAGACCGGGCTGGGAGCGAAGACAAGCGGCGAAGGAAGCAGGCGCGTGGGGGGAGCCGCGGCGATGGTGGTGGGCCCCGATGCGGGTTAAGCCGATAGGAGGGAATCTGCAGTGCTCCCCCAAAAAATAATATACATTCCTAATAGATTTGATTGAAATCTAAAAGAAAATAAAGTATACTATTATCGTAGAATAGTATCATGGGCTTTCAAAAGTTTTGCGCAGCGCCGTTACCGGTTCCTCCTTACGGTAACGGCTTTTTTTTGGCTAAAAATTTATTTTTTTGCAAAAATATGCAGTGGTATTGCATAAAATTGCGTAATACTGTATAAATATGCTGATTTTTGGTATATAAGGAGACGCCATGGGCGACCATCAACGAAACGCATACGGGTTGTATCGGCACGACTATGAGCATGATGCCTGCGGTATTGGTTTTGTGGCGCAGGTGAATGGGAATGCTTCCCACGATATTGTCGAACGGGGCCTTGAGGTTCTGGAACGGCTCGAACATCGGGGAGCGGAAAGCGCGGATAATAAGACGGGGGATGGTGCAGGGATTCTTATGCAGATTCCCCATGAGTTTTATGAAGAGGTGTTTAAAAAGCTCCCCCCCCGGGGAATGTACGGAACGGGGTTGGTCTTCTTTCCTGATGCTTTCAAAGAAAAGGGGAATGAAAAACTTTCTTCTCTTATTGTTAAGGAGATGGAACGGCTTGCGGCCGAACTGGGGCTTACGATTCATGGCTGGCGGGATGTTCCCACCAACCCTGAGGTGCTTGGTTTAATCGCCCGTAGGGCTGAACCTACTATTAAACAACTGGTCCTGGTTCCTTCTGCAGGGACAGGAGGGGCCGATCTAGAATTGCGGCTGTACATATATAGAAAAAAACTGGAAAAAATCATCCGGGAAGATCCTCGCTTTGCCCTGGCAAAGGATTTTTATATTCCCTCCCTTTCTTCAAAAACCATGGTGTATAAGGGGATGTTAATGTCCAGTCAGCTCCGGCACTATTTTACGGAACTGACGGATCCCCGCGTGAAATCCGCGGTGGCCATGGTTCATTCCCGCTTTAGTACTAATACGTTTCCCGCCTGGCCCCTGGCGCAGCCCTTCCGGATGCTGGCCCATAACGGGGAAATCAATACGGTGCGGGGAAACCGATACTGGATGGCTGCCCGGGAGGCCCTGTTTGAACATCCCACCCTGGGGCCCCATTTTAAAGATATCCTCCCGGTGATAGAGCCGGATCGAAGCGATTCGGCGAGCCTGGATAATGCGTTGGAACTTCTGGTGATGGCGGGGCGTTCTTTGCCCCATGCCCTGATGATGCTGATCCCCGAATCCTGGAACGATAAAAACCCGATTCCTCAGGAATTAAAGGCCTTTTATGAATACCACGCTTGTATGATGGAACCCTGGGATGGTCCCGCATCTATCGTGTTCTGTGATGGGCACTACGTGGGTGGCACCCTGGACCGAAACGGGTTGCGGCCTTCCCGGTATACCCTGACCAAATCGGGCCTCCTCGTGATGGCCTCTGAGACGGGGGTCCAGGACTTTTCCCCTGAGGAAATTGCCTACAAGGGCCGGCTCCGGCCAGGGAAGCTCCTTATTGTGGATCTCCAACAGGGCCGGATTATCCCCGATGAGGAAATAAAGAAACAGGTGTATACCCAGAAGCCCTATGCCGAGTGGGTAAAGAAACAGGTGGTTACCCTGGAAAAACTTCCCGAAACGGGTATTACCGGTCCCCTGGTGTATCCTACCGAGGAAGGTCGGGTGCTTTTTATGGAACGGGCCTTCGGGTATACCCGGGAGGATCGGGAAAATCTTCTCCTCGTGATGGCCGAAACGGGACAGGAGCCCACGAGTTCCATGGGAACCGATACGCCCCTGGCGGTGTTTTCCGGAAAGCCCCAACGGGTGTACAACTACTTTAAACAGGTCTTTGCCCAGGTCACGAATCCTCCCATCGATTCGATCCGGGAAGAACTGGTCATGACCCTGACGAGTTTTGTGGGTCCCCAGAAGAATCTTCTGGATGAGACAGAGGAGCACTGTCACCGGCTTAAGATTTTAAATCCCGTGATGACCCCCGCAGAACTGGAGCGGATTAAGGCCTGGCAGGATCCGGCCTTTAAATGGACCACCCTGGATGCGACGTTTTATGTTCCCCGTCTAAGGGGAGAGATAGGTCCTGGGACCGGCCAAGGAAAAGCTGCCGGTGAGGCCCCGTCGGGATCCAGCGCCGGTGTGCAAGAGCCTTCGGCCTTAAAACAAGCCCTGGATCGGCTTGTGGCCGAGGCCTGTGGGGCGGTAGAAAAGGGTTTTTCCCTTTTGGTGATTTCTGATAAGGCGGCCCTGAATCCCGATGCGGGGCGCTGCGGAATTCCCGCCCTGCTTGCGGTGGGGGCCATCCATCATGGACTTATTAAGGCGGGGCTGCGGATGAAGGCGAGCCTTATTGTGGAGTCCGCAGAACCCCGGGAGGTGATGCATTTTGCCCTTCTTTTTGGATATGGGGCGGATCTCATCGTGCCCTACGGGGCCCTGGCCTCCTTAGCGGCCCTCTGTCGGGGGCCCGATGCCTCTCGGACGGGGGACTATCTCCACGCGGAGAAAAATTACCTTAAGGGAATTCACAAGGCCATCCTTAAGATTATGTCGAAGATGGGGACCAGTACCCTCCGTTCTTATCGGGGGGCCCAGATCTTCGAAGCCATTGGTCTTTCCCAGGAAGTGGTGGATTATTGTTTCCGGGGAACTACCAACCGCATTGGGGGGGCTTCCTTTGCGGATCTAGAAGCGGAAACCCTCGCCTGGTACAAGGATGCCCGGAAGGCCTGCGAGACCATGCAGGGAAGCGAGCCGGATGTATCGGAGAAGCTTCTGGTAGGGCTTGGCCAGTATAAGTGGAGAAAATACGGGGAAAAGCATGCCTGGAACCCTGAGACTATCTATCTGTTGCAATGGGCAACCCGCAGTGGGGATTACCGGAAATTCAAGGAGTTTACCAGCCGGGTGGACGCCTTAAACCAGACTCCCCATGTGATCCGGGGTCTTCTGGATTTTGCTCCCCCTGGATCAGTGCCGGGCGCTCCCAGGGGGCCCATCCCGATAGAAGAGGTGGAAAGCGTAGAATCGATCATGAAACGCTTTACCACCGGGGCCATGTCCTTTGGGTCTATCTCAAAGGAGGCCCACGAAACCATCGCTATTGCCATGAATTCCATCCATGGCCGTTCCAACAGCGGGGAGGGTGGGGAAGACCCTGAGCGGTTTGCGGTGCGCCCCGATGGGACCTGGGCCCGGAGCGCCATTAAACAGGTGGCCTCCGGTCGCTTTGGAGTAACCAGTGAATACCTGGCCAATGCGGATGAAATCCAGATCAAGATTTCCCAGGGGGCGAAGCCCGGTGAAGGGGGGCAGCTTCCCGGTCACAAGGTGGATGCGATTATTGCAAAGACCCGTCACTCCACGCCGGGGGTTACCCTTATTAGTCCGCCCCCTCACCACGATATCTATTCTATCGAAGACCTGGCCCAGCTTATCTTTGACCTTAAAAACGCCAATCCGCGGGCTCGTATCAGTGTGAAGCTGGTATCTGAAAGCGGGGTGGGGACCATCGCTGCGGGGGTTGCCAAGGCCCACGCGGATAATATCCTGATTTCTGGTTATGATGGAGGAACCGGCGCGAGTCCCCAGAGTTCTATCCGCCATGCGGGGCTTCCCTGGGAAATCGGTCTTGCGGAAACCCACCAGACCCTCGTTTTAAACGGCCTGCGGGGACGGGTGCGGCTCATGACCGATGGGCAGCTCAAGAGTGGCCGGGATATTGTCATTGCGGGGATGCTCGGGGCAGAGGAATTCGGTTTTGGTACCGCCACCCTCATCGTTATGGGTTGTGTGATGATGCGCAAGTGCCACGAAAATACCTGCCCCATGGGAGTGGCTACCCAGGACCCCGAACTCCGTAAGCGCTTTACCGGAAAAAGCGAATACCTGATTAACTTTTTCCGCTTCCTTGCCATGGAAACCCGGGAAATCATGGCAAGCCTTGGCTTCAGAACCTTTGATGAACTGGTGGGGCGTTCGGATCTTCTGGTACAGAGAAGGGTTGATAAACCAAAGGTCCGGGGAATCGATCTGTCGGATATCCTCTACAAGCCGGAAGGACCGGCGGATATTCCGGGAGGCCAGGATCGATACTGTACCCATGACCAGATTCATAAGATTGATACGGTGCTGGACAAGAAACTTATCGAAAAGTGCCTTGTGGCGCTGGATAAGAAGATTCCCATTGCCCTCGAACTACCGATTCACAATACGGACCGGGCGGTCGGGACCATGCTTTCCTACGAAGTTTCAAAGCGCTTTGGTTCCCAGGGGTTGCCGGAAAATTTTGTTACCGTGGATTTCCGGGGCTCCGCGGGCCAGAGTTTTGGGGCCTTCCTGGCGCCGGGGATTACCTTCCGGCTCGAGGGGGATGCCAATGACTACCTTGGTAAGGGGCTTTCGGGAGGTCGCATTGTGGTGCGGCCGCCGGTGGGAAGTACCTTTAAAACCGAAGAAAATATCATCGTAGGTAACACGGTGCTCTACGGGGCAACCTCAGGGGAACTCTACGCCGCCGGGGTGGCGGGGGAACGCTTCTGTGTCCGTAACTCCGGGGCCTTTGCGGTGGTGGAAGGTGTGGGCGACCATGGGGCTGAATACATGACCGGCGGGCGCCTGGTGGTGCTCGGTCGGGTGGGGCGGAACTTTGCGGCCGGTATGTCCGGCGGTATTGCCTATGTCCTGGACCGGGATGGGGACTTTGAATTCTTCCTGAACAAGGGAATGGTGGAACTATCCCGACTTGACAATGAAGAGGACGAAAACTTTGTAAAGGATATGATCCGCAAACATGTTTACTGGACGGGATCGGAGTACGCCCGCTCCATTCTTGATAACTGGAGTTCCTTCCGCTCCCTCTTTATTAAAGTGTTACCGGTAGAGTACAAGCGGGCCTTGCAGCAGATGAAGCTTGCCGAGTTGGACCGCAAGCTCTTTGAAATTCGCGAACAAGAAGATATTACGGTGAGGGCATAAGTATGGGTGATGTACGGGGTTTCTTAAAGGTACCACGAAAGGTGGCGGGTTATCGACCCGTAGAAGAGCGGATAAACGATTATAGCGAGGTGGAACTGTTTCTCCCCGACGAAGAACGGCAACTGCAGGCTTCCCGCTGTATGGATTGTGGAGTTCCCTTCTGTCATTGGGCCTGTCCTGTATCGAACGTGATGCCCGAATGGCAGGATCGGTTGTATCGGGGAGATTGGGCTGGGGCCTGGGCAATTCTGGAGGATACGAATCCCTTCCCGGAGTTTACCGGCCGGGTATGTCCCGCCCTTTGTGAGGCCTCCTGTGTGCTCGGCGCCAATGATGAACCGGTAACTATCCGCCAGAACGAACTGGCGGTCATCGAAAAGGCCTTTGACCTTGGACTGGTAAAGCCCCGGCCTCCCAAAAAACGGAATGGCAAAAAAGTAGCCATTGTTGGAGGAGGACCTGCAGGGCTTGCAGCGGCATATTACTTAAATCGGGCCGGATTTACGGTCACGGTTTTTGAAGGGGATCGAAAAATAGGGGGCTATCTCCGCTACGGTATTCCCGATTTTAAACTTAATAAGGGCTTTATTGATCGCCGTCTTGCTTTGATGGAGGCTGAGGGGGTTGAGTTTAGGACAAATACCCGGGTAGGAACTGCCCGTTTTGGATTTGGAACCCTCGGATCGGATGCAACGGTGATCGATCCTAAAGATCTGGAAAAGAACTATGACCTCATTCTTCTTACCATCGGAGCCCGGGACCCCCGGGATATTATGGTTCCGGGGCGGAACCTTAAGGGTATTGTGCAGGCCCTGGATTACCTCGCCCTGCAGAACCGGACCTGCGCACAGGAGGCCTGTGAGGATGGACTAGAGCCGGTGAATGCTTTTGGAAAGCGGGTGGTGGTCATCGGAGGTGGAGATACCGGGGCCGACTGTGTGGGAACCGCTAATCGTCAGGGGGCCCTGCGGGTTACCCAGATTGAAGTATTACCAAAGCCGCCGGAGCATCGCCCTCCCAGCGAACCCTGGCCCCTGTGGCCCAAGGTGCTTAAGACCTCAAGTTCCCACCTGGAAGGTTGTGAACGGCTGTGGTCTATCAATACCAAGGCCTTTATCGGTCGCCATGGACAGGTGGAAGCCCTTCAGGCCTGTAAAGTTGAGTGGATCGAAAAGGATGGCCGCTGGACCATGCAGGAAATTCCTGGTTCAGACTTTGAGATAGGGGCAGACCTGGTACTCCTTGCCATGGGATTTACCCATGTGGTCCAGGATGGTCTGGTCAAAGACCTGGGGCTTGAACTGGACGAACGGGGGAATATCCGGACCCGGGGAACCTTCCATACCTCTAATCCCAAGGTGTGGGCCGCGGGGGATTCCCGCAATGGGGCGAGCCTTGTCGTACGGGCCATTGCCGATGGACGGGCCGCAGCGGAGGCTATCATCGCGGCCTTAGGAGAATAATCATAAGCCCCCTCGGGGGGATGGTAAAAAGGGCTCCTTTTTCATTCAGGAGTCCTCTTGGTGAAAAAGTGAAAAAGGCTGCCCTCCAATACGGCAGCCTTTTTTGTGCAGACTATAGATTTTGTAGATTTTTTAGATTTTGGATATATTTTTGTAATACAAAAAAATGGGTAAAAAAGATTGACAGAAAAATAGAGAGTGTCTACAATTTCTAATTAAAGATGAAAAGTAAAGGGGTGCTCCATGGTTGGGGAAGAATCGATTGCGAAGGTGAATACCCAGGAAGAGGATCGGTTTTCTAAGATTACCACCCGGGATATCGAAAAGTTGAATACCCGCTTACAGATAGATCTCCTGGATAACTACACGACGACTACCAGTTTGATTCAAGGGGCAATTCAGCTTATTAAGAAAAAAATAACCGACTATGAGGTTCAGATTTTTGTTCATCGCAGCGAATCCCGGGAGTACCGGGAAATCCTTTCGGAGGGGATTGCAGCAATTCCAGAGGATTCTCTGTTTGTGGCGTGTCTTTTTATGCACAACAACTTTGCCCTCCTGGATGATTTTTACACCGAATATGGAAATAATGATCCCCTGATCTATCAGGTTCTTAAAGAACACTACAGGGTACATTTTTTATACCCCGTGATTCATGGCTGTGAACTGGTGGCCATTATTTTTTTCTGTCACCACGAAGAGGCGCCGGGGGATGGTCCCCTCCCTCCCCCGGAGACCCTTGAGTACATTCGGGCCATCGGGGATCGATTGCGGGTGAATCTCTATTCTATCTTGATGGCCGAAAAAAAGCAGCAGGAACTTTTACAACTGGCCACCTATCCGGGGAGGATTAAGAATCATCCAACCATTACGGATATTGTCCAGCAAATTTTTAATGATATCCGGGTCCATATTCCCTTTGACAATGGTATTTACTATGGTTTTCTGGAATATCGGGATGTTCTGACTCCTATTTCGTTTTATAATCTTGATACGGTCCCCCAGTATATTGAACGGGGAAAGGCCGTATCCGGTTTTGTGTTGGCGAAAAAGAAGGCCCTCCTTATTCCGGATCGCCGGTATAATGCCTATTTTACTACGGTGGAAGAGGAACCCTTCCTGTACGAAAGTTGTATCTCTATTCCGGTGATGACCGAAACGGCCTTCTTTGGGGTGCTTACCCTTTCTCGGCGGATCCGTTCTGGCAATGAGCAATATAGCCAGGAACACCTGAATGCCCTTCAGATCGTGGTGAATTTTCTTTCCCTCGAAATAGACAACCGTAAGATTCGGGATGAGCTAGAGAAAAGTTACTTTTCTACTATTTGCGCCCTTACCAACGCCCTGGAAGCCAAGGACGCCTATACCCATGGACATTCCGAACGGGTCATGAAATATGCGGTGATGACCGCGCAGGAACTCCAACTGATGCCCGAAACGGTACGAAAAATTCGCTATGCCGCGATGATGCACGATATTGGGAAAATCGGTATTAAGGATGAGCTTATTGCTAAAACCAATGAGCTTACAGAGGATGAGTCGGTAGAACTCCGGGAACACACGGATATCGGGTTTCGGATTCTTGAGGGGGCCACGATTTTTGATGATATCCGGGATCTGATTAAATATCACCACGAAAAGATGGATGGTTCGGGCTACTATTTCCTTAAGAAAGGAGAATACCCCTGGGAAGTGATGGTGATTCGTATCGCGGATATTTTCGATTCCCTTACCACGGATCGGCCCCATCATCCTAAGATGGAGATAGGCCGAGCCCTGGATTTTATGCAGCACTATATTGGGCGCTGTTTTGACCAGCGGGTCTACGATGCCTTTTGCCGGGCTATTAAGAATGCATAGCATAACAAGGAAAAATGATAGAGCCATCAAAGGATCTTTTGATTAACCTGGCCTTGTTTTTTATCTCCCAAAGCCGCTATACTTCCCTATCATGACCGTTGGTATTATTGGGCTCGGACGTTTTGGTTCCTTTTGGGCGGGTCTATTAGCGCGACGTTTCTCGGTGGTAGCCTACGATCGGGATCCAGACATCAGGGCTCCGGAAGGAGTCCGGCGGGGTACCCTCGCGGAAGTCTGTTCCTGTCCCGCGGTCTTTTTGTGTGTGACCATCCGGGCGGTTCCCGAGGTATGCAGCATGATTGCGCCCTATCTTGGGGAGCATACAATGGTGGCCGATACCTGTTCAGTTAAACTGAAACCTTCCCAGTGGATGCAGGAAATTCTGCCGCCCCGTACCCCGTTATTGGCAACCCATCCCATGTTTGGTCCCGAATCGGCCCGGGAAGGGCTCGAAGGGCTGGCGATCATGATGGATCCCATTAGGCTTTCTGAGTCGGAGGCCCAAAAATGGGAAGATATTTTTGCTTCCTTTGGGCTTTCGGTGGTTCGCATGTCCTGTGATGAGCACGATCGACAGGCCGCCTATTCTCAGGCATTAACCCATTTTATTGGGCGTTCTCTGTACCGGGTGGGCTTACCCGAAACCCCCATTGCAACCCGCTGGTATCGGAAACTCCACGGGGTGGTAAAGCAGTGTGTGCGGGATTCCCATGAGCTCTTTGAAGACATGCAAACCCTTAATCCCTATGCTTCTCAAATGCGGCGGGATGTGGTACAAAGTATCATAAAAACCCTGGAAGACCTGGGAGATGCCTCTTTGAGCGGAGAAACTTTTTCTTTGGATCCCAGAGGAACCGAGGATCCGCAAAACGCTTGATCTTAACCTTAGCGCTAGGAGTGTACTATGACCGATGTCCAGAATGATCGATTAGATGATGAGGACTTTGATACGATTCTTTCAAGAGACATAGAGTTTGCAGGGACCATTGAATTTGATAAGCCCTTTCTTATCAGAGGTACCGTTTCGGGTGAAATTATTGCCCACGATCTTCTGGTTATTGATACGGAGGCCCGGGCAGAGGCCTCTATTACGGGGAAACGGGTGCTTGTTTTGGGGTTTGTGCGGGGAAATGTCCGGGCCTCCGAAAAGGTAGAGCTCTATGCCTCGGGAACGATTCTAGGCGACGTGGAAGCCCCAGAGGTGTATATGGAAACAGGCTGTACCTTTAATGGCAAGTGTACCATGACGAAAAAAGGATAAAACGAGGGACCCATGCGACAGAGGTGGATCTATGGCCTCATCCTCGGCGTAGCGGTGGGGCTTTCTCTCCCCGCACAGGAAAAATTGGACGCGCTGAAAGAGTACCGTCAGGGGAATTACGAGCAGGCAATCGCTATCTGCAAAAAGGAACTGCAAGAAAACCCTAATAATGCCGATTCCTATGTGGTTCTGTGCTGGAGCCTTCTCAAACTTAACCGTTACAACGAAGCAGAACCCTATGCCCAGAAGGGGCTTTCCCTGTATCGGTACGATCCCCGGCTCATCGAGATTATGGGAGAAATTCGGTATTACCAGGGTAATAACCAGGAAGCCCTCCGCTATTTTCAGCAGTATATCAACCTGGCCCCAGAAGGGGGACGGGTGGATGTGGTCTACTATTTCATGGGGGAACTGTACATTCGACTTGGTCGGTACCGGCATGCCGATATTGCCCTTTCTACAGCGGTCCGTTATGTGCAAGGAAATGCCTTTTGGTGGAACCGGCTTGGGTTTGCCCGGGAAAATGCGGGAGAACTACAGGGGGCCCTTGCGGCCTATGAACGGGCCCTTTCTTTAAACTCCCAGTTAACCGATGCTCAGCGGGGGCGAGAACGGGTGCTCCAATCCCTGCAGAATAGGAATATTCCCCGTTAGCCATGTGGACCGTTTCTTTTGAGACCCTGGGGTGTAAACTCAATCAGGTAGAAACAGAGGCTATCGCCGAAGCGTTTCAGGATGCCGGTTTTACCCTCGTTCCCTGGGGAAATGGTGCGGATATCCAGGTGCTGAATACCTGTACGGTAACCAGTAAGGCAGAACAAAAGGCGCGCCGCCTTATACGAAAGGCCCTGCGGGATTATCCTCAGGCGGTGCTCCTTATTACCGGTTGTTATGCCCAGATGGAGGCCGCCGCCATCGAACAATTACAACGGGAGGATCCCCTCTTTGCGGGGCGTCTCTTTGTTATCCCTGGAATAAGTAAGGATCGACTTCTTTCGTTGCCCGCCTATCTTGCCGATGCGGGCGGTTCCTCGGAGGATCTCCGGCATCACCTTTCTGTCTGGTTTGCTCAAGAAAAGGCTGACGAGGCTTCGGATCCCTTTGCCTTTCACGTCCGGGATTTTTCTTTTCATAGCCGCCCTTTTTTAAAGATCCAAGAGGGCTGTAATAATGTCTGTTCTTTTTGTCGGGTGCGTCTGGCCCGGGGAAGAAGTCAGAGTTTACCGGTCAGCCGGGTTCTGGAGGAAATTCAAGAGCTAGAACGGCGGGGCTTTGGCGAGGTGGTCCTGACGGGGGTTAACCTGAATCAGTACCACGACGAAAAGTATGATCTCCGGGGGCTCTTAGAATATCTTCTTATCCATACCCATCGTATTGCCCTTCGCTTATCCAGTACGGAGCCAGAGGGAGTTTCCGAAGCCTTTGCAGAGGTTTTGCAAGAGCCCCGGATACGGCCCCATTTTCATCTTTCTGTCCAGTCCGGCAGTGATGCTATTCTTGCGGCCATGCGGCGACGGTATAACCGGGCCTCTGTTATTCAGGCGGTAGAGCGACTCCGTCGGGTAAAGGAGGATCCCTTCCTGGCCTGCGATATTATTACGGGGTTCCCCGGTGAATCGGCGGAAGATTTTGCCGCTACGGTTGATCTCCTGCAATCCCTAGAGTTTGCCTATGTCCATGCCTTTCCGTTTTCCCCCCGGCCGGGGACGGAGGCGGCCCGATTACCTCATCGGGTTCCCGAAAGGGAGGCCCGTCAACGAACGGATGCACTGGTACGCTATAGTCGTAGGGCAAAGCAGGCCTACCTTGCTCGGTGGCTTGGTCGCACCGTAAAGGCCGTATATGAGGGAAAGGGCTCTTCCCGTGGGGGGATCCACCGGGCCCTTACGGAAAACTATCTCAGCTTGCTCCTTGAAGATAGCCCTTCCGTTTCTCACCTATATCCTGGGCAGGCCTTTTACTGTCGAATCGAAGGGCAAGCCCTCCCCGGCACGGTTCCGGAACAAGAGGTACCGCCCCGTTCCTTTTTTCTCCTGGAACAACAAGCCGATACAGAAGGGCCCCCTTCCTTGTCCCTGTCTACCGAGGAAGAAGCTTCCTTTTCTGTGGAGGACAGCGTGGACGGCCGGGGAATTTGTGTTATACTTGAATAGGGATGTGGTATAGCACTCCCCGGAGGTTTGGGTATGAAAGGAAAGGGATATTTTTCCCTTCGCGGGAAGGGGTGGACCATAGGATTCTTGGTGATTGTCATAGCGGTAGGTGTGGCAAGTGGATGCCGGCAGTTCTTTACCACGAGCCTTGCCCCCTGGGCTGCCCGGGACCCGGCGACGTTAATTCCCACGGTAACGGCGGCGAATGTGGGGGATCTCGCCCAACAAACGGCGGATAATCCTGACCTCGCGGCGGCCTTACTCGATAGTATTGCCGCAGCTATCCCGGGAGCTTCCCCGGAGGATGCGGCGGCGCTTCAGGCGGCAGCCCTGGATGTGGCGGCCAACGCCAGTGGGGTTACGACCGCCCTGTATGGAACCCTGAGCACCATCGATATCAATAATATACAGAATATCGACCAGAATGCCCTCTTGGACACAATAAGCGCCACCCTGGCGGGACTCGATACCCTTCAGTCAGTGGCCGCGACCCTGGCAGATATAATTCCCTATTCGGGTTCGGGAACATCTATAACCCTGGATGCTGATTTTGTGGCCGCCGCCACACCAGAAGATCTGGTGGCTGCCGCGATAGTCCTTGTTGCCGCAGAAGCCCAGGCCTTGGGGGACGTTCAAAATTATATCTCTAGTTTTGATCCAAGTTCCGCTTCCGGTAATGCGGCGATTGCAGTGGCGTTAGTGAACGCCGCGGTCTCTTCCGGAGGGACGGGGGATCTCCTCGATACCTTTATTGATCTTTTTAACCTTCAGTGATTTCTAGGGAATGCTGCCGATGAATGGGCCAGGAAAGGGGGAAACTATGAAGCACATCTATAAACGGAAAACTCTAGAGAACTCTGTAAGAAAAAGAGCTTTTTTATCCCTGATCTTCATGGGGCTGGGGGTGGTTTTCTTTGCGCCATCTCTTACCGCCGAAACCGTTTCTGGCTTTACCTACGGTAATGCCCGGTGGGCTGCCCTGGGGGGGCGCCACACCACCATGACCGACGGTTTTAGCACCCTTTTTTCGAATCCCGCGGGTTTTCTCGCAAGCCCCGAGGAATGGTCCGCCGCGGAGGTAAGTCTTTCTTTATATGGACCTATTTTTGATATTCTCGATCTCCTTACGGGGTATTTTGGGGGATCCGGTTCTCTTGACCTTTCGGGAATCGTAGGCCCCCAGGGCCTTGCAACAGGAGGAACCCTTACCGGTCCCCTCTCCTTTGGGTATGTGGGGAAGGGGCTTGGTTTTGGTTTCTTTGATCGGGTTTCGCTGGATGCTAAAACAGTGGGACTTTCGGTGGCAGGAGCTATGACGGCGGATATCCTTGTGGTGGGTGGCTATTCCTTCCGTTTTATAAAAGTGGACGCCCACACTCTTGACGGGGGCTTCCTTGCCAAGGGTTTTGTGCGGGGAAGTATACCCCTTTCTTCTTCTATCTTTTCGGTGCAAGACCTCTTTAGTGGAAATATCTTTGCGAGTAAACCCCTGGATGTGCTTATGGGAGTGGGGGCCGATCTGGGATTATTGTACCAATACGAGCAATGGATACGCCTGGGAATTACCTATCATGACGTGTATTCTCCGGCCCTGCGGAATCGCTATACCTCAACGCAAAACTTTTTAGAAGGAAATGCTTCCCTGGCTACCGACTATGTGACCATAAAACCAGAGTTTGATGTGGGCCTTTCCCTTTCTCCCTCTTTTCCTTTCCTTGAACGATACAGTACCCGCGTCCGATTTTATATGGACTACCGAGATCTGCTCGATCTTTTCCTTGCCCTCATTCCCCGGAATCCGATTTTAAATATTGGGCTTGGGATGGAAGTGACCCTGCTGGATGTATTCCAACTACGAGCCGGTATTGCCGATGCTCTCCCTGCCCTGGGTCTTGGCATCGATTTTTCTTTTATGCGGTTTGATCTTGCCATGCGGGGAGTGGAGCTTGGCCTTGATCCGGGGGTACGGCCCACCTATGGGGTTGACCTCAATCTGCTTTTCCGGTATTGAGTAAATTTTACTGCGACCCGGTTGTCCCCTCGGTATCCCGTTTCTTCCGGAGAAAGGTACCGTGGGGGCTTGACCAAAGTTAGTAATTTCGGTATGGTACTGCCTACATGGGCTGCTAGCTCAGTAGGTAGAGCAACGCCCTTTTAAGGCGTGGGTCACTGGTTCGAATCCAGTGCAGCTCAGGACTATCACCATAGTTGGTCAGTGGAATAAAAGGCCCTAAAGGGGCCTTTTTTATTTTTTGTCCTGTAAGCCGGCGGATTGATAATAGAAAAGTTTTGTAAGTTCCTTGAATGGAAGCCCAGGAACGTTGTAGTGCCTTTCCAAGTGCAATCCCTTTTGGCTTCTTCGGATTCTCTTGCGTTTTTTAAAAAACAGCGTACTATGTAAGCATGACTATTTTTTTGTTTACCTTCCTCAAAAAGAAGGGATGGGTAAACCTTGTGAGGATTGGTTTGACCTTCTTTTTACTAGGGGGGGCTCCCTCTTTTCTTTCTGGACAGCAGCTTCTTTTTGATTATCTAAAAGATCATGTGGCCATCATGCTCCTTATCGACCCTGATACGGGGGCCATAGAAAATGCCAATGAAGCGGCGGTGCGTTTTTATGGCTATCCCCGGGAAAAACTGCTTACCATGAAGATAGATGAGATCAATGTGCTAAATCCGGAAGAAATTGCCCAGGAGCGAAAAAAGGCCGTTCAGGAAGAACGGAATTACTTTGTGTTTCCCCATCGGCTTGCCTCTGGAGAAATTCGAACCGTCGAAGTGTATTCCTCTCCGGTCTATTCCCCGGCGAAGCAGAAGATGTTGCTCCTTTCTATTGTGCATGATGCAACGGGAAAGATGCTGGCCCGGGAAGACTCTGTACTGTATCAGCAACGGTTAAATGCCTTGGTTCGTCAAAAAACGGAAGAGATCCTTCTGGTCCGTTCTCGGAATCAGCGATTGTTCATTCTTCTGGTGGTTGTGGCGGTCCTGGTCTTTGTGTTTCTGGTTTTGTTCCTTGTAAAAGAACAGCGCGAGCGGGAACGGCACCTTTTGTACCGAGAATTGCAACATCGCCTTAAAAACTCCTTTACTACCTTATCCAGCTTTGTGTCCCTTCAAATAGCTGAAGCAGAACATCCCCTGGTGGAAACGGCACTTCAGGAACTACAATCCCGGATCGAAACGGTGGGAAGTCTGTATGATCTGTTATATCAGCATCAAGGGGGACAAACGATTGAGTTGTTTTCCTATCTCCGTCAGGTGTGTGATGCCCTTAATAAGGCATATCATCTTTCTTCCCGAACTATCCATTTCATGGGGCCAAAGGAATCCCTCTGGGGAACCCCAAAGGCCGTTTCTACCATAGGGCTCATCATGAATGAGCTTATCATCAACGGCCTTAAACATGGGGACCCTAACAGCTCTATTGAAGTATCCCTGGCCACTGAAAAGGGAACTATGCTTCTCTCGGTGACTAATAAAAAAGCAAAAGTAGAGGGAAGAGAAGAAAAAAGAGAAAGTATCGGCTTTGGCCGTTACTTGCTGCAACAGATGGTAGATCAGTTGAAAGGAAATTTCTCTGTCATAGAAAAACAAGAAACAACGTCAGCGGTAGTCCAGATTCCCTTAGAAGGGGTTAGGTATGGCAAAAGAAACAAAGCTTCGTCTCATTAAAGGGGATATTACCACCCTTTCCGTTGATGCTATTGTGAATGCGGCTAATTCGGGTCTCATGGGAGGTGGCGGGGTAGATGGGGCTATCCATCGAGCGGCGGGGCCTACCCTATTAGAAGAGTGCAGAGCCATTGTGCAACGGGATGGCCCCTGTCCCCCGGGAAAGGCGGTCATTACCAGGGCGGGGAGGCTCCCCTGTCGCTATGTGATTCATACGGTGGGGCCCATCTGGCGGGGAGGAAACCAGGAAGAGGATGCCCTCCTTGCTTCTTGTTATCGGGAGTCCCTGGTATTGGCCGAGCGCCATGGGTGCCGTTCGGTGGCCTTCCCCAACATTAGCACCGGTGTGTATGGCTTCCCCAAAGAACGGGCGGCCCCTATTGCTCTCAAGGCGGTGCAGGAAGGTCTCTCCCTTTGTTCTACGGTGGAGGAAGTATTTTTTGTGTGCTTCGATGAAGAAAATTATCGGATCTATCAAACATTGATGCAATAAAAACGAAAATCCCCAGAGGGTTTCAGGTGTCGGCAGCATGGGCAGGTGGCGGGGTAGGGGCGGTGTTTTTTTCTATTTCCCTGCAGATTTCTAAGCATGAGAGGGGAAGGGCTAGTGTTTTAAGGGGGCTCCGCTCTCCCTGAATAAGAGAGATGTTCCTTTTAGGGCAATGAAAGGTTTTTGCAAGGAATGAGAGCAACTCCCGATTAGCCTTGCCGTCCTCGGGGGCCGCAGCCACTCGAATATACAGGCGTCCCTGTTCGTGTTTCATTATCTGCGTATGGGAGGCTCCGGCGTTTATTTTGCAGTGAATAAGAATGTACTCCCCTTGTATTTCGTAAAAGCTCTTCATCAAAGGACTCCTAACAACTATATTGATACTTCAAGGCTAAGAGAATTCCCTGGCAATCGAAGGCTTCTTGGGAAGCCAGCAGGGCTTTCCTATTATCCAGCGGGAAGAATACGAACACTGTATTCTTTCTTCCGGCTGTTCAACGGAAAAAGGGGGCAGAAGGTTGAAGTATACCTCCGCCGGTTCTCTCCGCGCATGGGCATTGGGCTGGCCCGGTATTTGACTCAGGTGGATCACACAGTTGGCGAGGGCCGCGGCCCGAAAACGGAGTTGCGATAGAGAGGTATCGAATCTCCGCGCAAGGTTTTCCGGGAGTGTTTTCCCGGCAGCTTGGGTACAGAGGCTAAGGGCCAGAAGGGGAGAAAGCCCCTGTTGATAGAGCCCGGGAGAAAGCCATTTTTCGATGGGAGGTAGGGAAAAAGAAATTCCTCCGATATGGAGAAAGGGCGTGATGGCAAGGGACTCCCACCGGCGGGGATAAAAAAAGGGCGTTCCTGCTTCTTGATTCTGTATGAAGGCGAGGTTGTGGGCTCCCTTCTGGACCAGAAGTAGTGGTATGGGCTTATCCAGGACTGCAAGAGGGATGACCGGAGGAAAAAGGCGGGCTCCTTTCCATCCTGCCCTTAAAAGCTCGCCGCTGTACTGGCGGGCAATTCGCTGGATGTCTGGATGAGGAATAAGCACCAAGAGGCGTACTATGCTCTTCTTTGCAAAAGGGCTCTTTTTCATATTCTCAAAAGAATAAAATCATGATAGAGTGTATCAGAACTACCGAAAGGAAGGAAGACCCATGAAACGTAAGACCAAGCTCCTCTGTGATCATCTTGTTAAGGCCCTTTCGAGCTGGCCTACGGTGGAGTGTATTTGTTTAAATGAGGCTGCTCAGCCGGATGTCTTGGATCCCTATTTTGCTCTTATCCTTGATGTGTATTACCGGGATCAGGTTCCTCCGCCAGCGGAGCGCCAGGGTTTGTATGGGTCCCAGGTAGCGGCCTTTGAAACCTCTGCTCAGCAAAATAAGGATCGGTTTATTCTGAATTCGTTACCCGTACGGATTGAATTCAAAAATAAAAATAAAATAGAAGAATTGGTGGATATTGCTACCGCTCATCCGGAGAACCTTTGGCTTATCAAAGACAGCGGTACCTATGGGTTTTACCGGCTTACCCATGGGGAGGTATTATTCGAGCGAACCCCCTGGATAGAAAGTCTTCGGAGCCGCCTTACCAGTTTGAGTGAACCCTTCTGGCGAGAAATGCGGGAAAGCTATCAATCCAAAATGGAACATTTTTTAAGCGATTTAGGGGCAGCTCTCTTACAAAATGATGACTTTTATTATCTTATTTCTGCCGCTGGCTTTATTCGGAGCGCCTGTGCGGTTCTCTTCTGTATAAATCATCGATTTGAACCCTCCCATAAATATTATTACGAAGAAGTGGTAAAGCTCCCGGTGCTCCCGGCGGAATTTGCAGGCCGATTCGAAAGTTTTTTACGGAATGAGCCATCCATTACGCCGGAACGGCGTTATTCCGTGGCCCAACTCATTGCCCGTTCTATTATAGCGTTACCATAACAAGACGAGAGGTAAGGGCGTATGAGAGTAGGCCTGGTTTTTCTCCTGGTCCTCGCCCTTTCGGTAGAAAGTGCCTGTAGTCAGACGGTTTTTTTGCCCTTTACCCTCGAGACAGAGGCAGGGCCTATTTCGCTTATCTCCCATACCCGGGACTCTGCGGCCTTAGAACTAAGGGAGGGAACTATTTCTCTTGCTCAACCGGGAGAATATGTCTGGACGCTCCAACAACCTTATACGGTAACGGAGAATCTCAGTATAGAAATTGAATATACCCTGGAATATTCTTATCGGGAAAAGACAGAAAAACAAAACACTCCTCGTGAAACGCAAGGGGGCCGAGCGGGACTGGTTTCTCTTAAGGCTGGCGATGCCCGGGTCTTTTGGGAATTGCCGTTGGATTTTGATACTTCCCGGCAAGGCTCAGCATTGATAACTTCCATTCAATACGCTATCCCTCTTAGGCCCGGAATCCTTACGCATCTTACAGTACGGGTTGCTCCTTTTCGGGATGGGGCCTTTCTTTCTGCAGAGAAGTTAAAAATAAGGGGAATCCGGCTTGTGCCCCGGTGGTTTGGTTTTAAACAGGAAGGACAAACCCTTTTCTTTTCTCCCTTTGTTTCCCGAGAGGGCCCTTCTTTTGTTATCCGGCTTCCAAAAGAATATCACTGTCTGGGGCCCCAGGAAGTTGAGGTTCACCAAGAACCGTCAGTGGGGGGGAAGCTGCAGGTGGATTCTTTTCAGTACGAGGGGGCTGGTTCTTTTTTTATTCCCTGGGGAGCCTTGCCAGAAGAACCTTCCCCTATTGTTTATACTGCTTCACAGGCCCCCTCATGCCTGATGATCCGGAGTGGAGGAGTTCCTCTTCCTCGTCCTCTTTCGGTGGATCCCGCGGTGATTCTTGCGTACCACCAGAACCGATGGCGAGACCCCCGATATGAGCTTTTTTCTTGGGACCGCTATCCTTCTATCCTTATTTTTGACATGGCAAGTTATGCCCTTCAGGATCGTTTTTTTAAACGGCTTGCCTTTTTTGTGGAAAAAAAGGGGTTCCGGGGAAAACTGTGGAACAATGAAGAAATAGAAGAATTCCGAGGCTGGAATGCCCATGACTATCGCGCTGAAGATTTGGCTCAGTTTTTTTCTGTAGCAGCAGAGGCCGCTTTCTCATTAAACCAGGAGGAAAAGGAACTAAAAGAAATCCTTTTGGCAAATGGAATCATTCAAAAAGGGGATGGCCTTTCTCCCTATGTACCTGGGAGAGGTGCGGTCCTCTCTATTGCTCGGGGGGCGGAGGAGTACCTGCGAATTCTTTTTTTGGTTCACGAAAGCTTTCATGGCCTTTTCTTTATTGATCCGGAATTTCAGAAGTTTGCAGAAACTCGCTGGAAATCCCTTGATTCCAGGGCAAAACGATTTCTTACCGGCTATTTTTCGCTCGATTCTTTGCAATATGATACTACGAATGAATATCTTATGAAGAATGAGTTGATGGCCTACGTATTGCAACAAAACCTTGCTGCCACTTTTCATTATTTTGGAACGGTACTCCCCTCTCGGTTATACCAGACTGGCTGGGGCCGTTCCTTCTTACCTCCCCGCCACCCCACATCAGGTACGTGGCCCCTCTTAGGACGCATATTTACCGCCGAAGCTCAGGCTTTTAATCGTTTTGTGCAAGAACGGTATGGCCTTACCGCAGGTAAGGTATGGCGCCTTACGATTCGCCGGGAGTAATAGTCCGTAACCGGGAAACACAAGAGACGTTATCAGGGGCTTACAAAAATTCCCGTAGCCATGGGGAGCGGCCCAACGGGGAATGATTTCTACGGTCAAACCCTATGTTGTACTGTCGTTCTGTTGCAAGGGTCGTTGGTGGCCCATGGCCGGGAAAAATCTGATAATCCCCTGGAAGAGAAAGGATTTTACTCTGAAGAGCATTAATCTGAATGGTTTGCCCATAGGAACTTAAGGTGCTTCCCGTAAGACCCGCCGAAAGAACATCCCCGGTAAAAAGAAAATGGCCAATCTTGTACACCACCGAATCTGAAGAATGACCGGGGATGGAAATAACTTCTACCTTAAAGGGCCCTATGGAAAGGATATCCCCATCATGAATAACCTGGGTGGCAATCTCTCCTATTTCATGATTTACCGCATAGACTGGAAACTCATATATCCTTCGGAGGGTACGTAACCCCTGACAGTGCCCGCTGTGGTCATGGGTAAGGAGTGTGGCAAGGAGAGGGTACGAGTGGTCTTCCAGGAAATTGATAATATCCTCCGCGATACAACCTGGATCGATAATAAGAGCCCCGGGAGAAGCGTCCCCTTCTTCTGTTCCTAAAATGTAGCAATTCGTAAAGGAGGGAAGACAAAAATGAAAGTATACTTTCATAGGCCTTCTCCCAGTTCGAACACCGCTTCTGCCGTATTGGAGGATCGGAACGAGACTCCCTCTTGCATGGCCCGAACGAAGAAGGTCTTTTTTATATTACAATCGATGAAGTCTACCGAGCGAAGGTTTGCGTTAACAAAGCGGCTGTTATATAGGTTCGAATTATTAAAGGTACAATCGGTAATCCGGGAACCTCCGAAGTTTACGTGGACAAGTTCAGAACCCTCGAAGGTGCAATCCTGAATATGGCTTCCTCCAAAGGATACAAACTGCATATCCGAATGGGAAAAGTCACATTCGAGACATTCAACAAAATCAAAAAAACTCATCCGAACGAACACGCCGGAGAAGATACAGCGAATAAAGCGGGCATGAGAAAAATTACATCCAAAAAAACGTTTCTGGGAAAAATCCACCGCTTCAAAGGTAAGCCCCGCTAAATTTAAGTCTTTAATAGTCCTTTGTTGCTGAAAAATTTGAAGAAATCGGAGGGTTTCCAGTTCTTGATTCATCGAATGGAGCGCACAGGTCTTTGCTCCTGAAAGGGCCGCCTGGCCACAGCCTGCCACACAGGGAATAAGTGAAAACATAGAAATATAATAAAGGGTGTGCTCTCCTCATGCAAGGGCCTTGCGATAATTGTCGGCCCGGAGTATCATACCTGCTATGTGCTGGTACTGTGGA
Organism: Treponema sp. J25; assembly: GCF_004343725.1. NCBI lineage: Bacteria > Pseudomonadati > Spirochaetota > Spirochaetia > Treponematales > Treponemataceae > Treponema > Treponema sp. J25. The sequence continues at coordinate 70,401 of NZ_PTQW01000006.1, read as the reverse complement.
AGTCCTATTAGTTTACCGGATCCCGTAGGTCGTTCAGAACGATGCGATTCCTGTGGACGGGATCTTCGCTGTTGTCGGAACTGTGCTTTTTATGATAGTGCTTCTGCTTCTTGCCGGGAAAGCCAGGCAGAGATGCCAGCAGACAAAGAACGGGCCAATTTCTGTGATTGGTTTCGGGTCCATCAGGCCCTGCGTACTGGCCATGAGGGAGACCTGCACCGTCGTTCTCAGGAACGTTCGGCCCGGGATACTTTTTTGCGACTCTTTAATGACGAATCGTAAAAAGCCTGTGAGCATGCAATACCTATGAATCAGCATAAACCGGTAATTTTTATTGATTCGGGTGTGGGAGGCTTACCCTATTATGAAAGTTTTAAAAAAAGTATGCCCACCTACCCTGTGATATATGTGGCGGATCGAGCAAATTTTCCCTATGGGCCAAAAGAGAAGGAGCTTCTTTCATCTCTTCTCGCAAAGCTGGTGGAACAACTGGTAACTCGCTATGATCCAGCCCTGGTGGTCCTGGCCTGCAATACCGCCTCGGTAACAAGCCTTGGATATCTTCGCAGTTCTTTCCCTGGCCTTACCTTTGTGGGAACCGTGCCGGCGGTTAAACCTGCCGTGCTGGCAACTCAGAAAAACCGCGTCCTGGTGCTGGCCACTGAGCGGACCGTGCAGGATCCGTATATTTACGATCTGGCAAGACAGTTTAATGCTCAGTGTGCTGTTATAGGGCAGGGAGCTCCTGAACTGGTGCAGTTTGTGGAACGGGAGTATGTGCATGCTTCAAAAACGATGCGGGAAGAAATGGTCCGTCCCTACCTCGTCCAGAGCCTTGAGGCGGGGTGCGACGGGCTGGTATTGGGATGCACCCATTTTCTATTTTTGCTCGAAGAATTTCAGGCCCTTGCTCCTCCGGAGCTTGCCATTTACCATTCCCTGGATGGGGTGGCCCAGCGGGTGGTTACCCTTCTTAAGGGGATGGGGTTACCTGAGAAGCGGTCGGTTTCTGGAGAAGGTACGGGAAACTCCATGGTTTCAGAGGTCCTTTCTGCAGGGGAAGCGCAACCCCACCGTTCGTTTCCCTTTTCTGTTCCCCCTGATAGACTTGTGGTTACGGGGAGTCAGGACTTAGATGCTGGCTGGTCCTCTTTGATGCGGTTGTACAACTTTAGGAGAGAGCCGTGGCGTTAACGGGGATGGTGCTTCGCTGTTCTAAAAATTCGTTCCTCGTAGAAAGCGATGAAGGGGAACGGGTTATGTGTGAAATAAAGGGAAAGATCCTTAAGGCCTCCCAGGGATTTTACAACCCCCTTGCTCCGGGCGATCGGGTTGTTTTTGAGGTGACCTCTCCTGACGGACGGGGCCGTATCCTTGAACTGTTGCCTCGAAGCACCGTTTTTACCCGCTTTAACCAGAAGGGGGATGCCCCCCAGGTGATAGCCGCAAATATCGATCTTTTGTGCTGTGTCACCACCGCCGAGGAGCCCCCCTTTCGTCCCCGCTTTATCGATCGGGTCCTGGTTCAGGCGGAGATAGCCCATGTTCCGGCAGCCATTATCCTAAATAAGACGGATCAAGAGCTCCGAGACCAGGGTGTTCTCCTTGATATGGAAGAACGACTCAGTGATTTTGTTCGCATAGGCTATCCGGTGTTTCGAGTTTCAGCCCTCAGTGGGGCAGGGCTTGAAGAACTTACCCGTCACTGGCAGGGGAAACGGGTCCTTCTTGTCGGACAATCGGGGGTGGGAAAATCGAGCCTTATTAACGCCCTGGGGGCCTCTCCTCCGTTAAAAGTAGGGGCCCTTTCAGCAAAGTACCAGCGGGGTTCCCACACCACTACCATGGCTCAGATGATCCTCTGCACCTATGGGGGTCATTCCTTTTGGGTCCTTGATACCCCTGGCATTCGACGGCTTACGATCGACGGCATTACCAGTAGAGAGGTAGCCCTGTATTTTAAGGAATTTGCGCCCCTTGTCGGTCAGTGTTCCTATGGACTCTCCTGTTCCCATCGGTTTGAAGTGGGCTGTAAAATTTTAGAAGCCCTGGATGCGGGCTATATCCATGAGGATCGCTACGAAAGTTTTCAGAGTATTGTGCAAGAGCTTACGGAGCGTAGTTCCTACGAGAACCTATAACGAGACAGTATGAATGAACGGACGATACGAATCTTAGAATTTGAGGTGATCCAGCGGCGGGTAGCCGAACGGTGCGACAGTGAAGAAGCGGCGGCCCTTGTCATGGAACAACAACCCCTCCTGGACTGGGAAGCGGTACGAAACCTAAAGACCATGGTAGCCCACCTTGGGGCTGCGGTGGACCGACTGGGCGAAGAACCGAGGGAAACCCTTCCCTCGATCGGTTCGATCCTTGCCAAGCTGGCAAGGGAGGGCGTTTCCCTGGAGATAGAAGAAGCCTATGCCCTGGGGCTGTTTCTGTATCGGGCCGAAGGGGTTCGAAAATGGCTTTATAAGGCCCTTGAAGAATATCCCGATTCGCCCCTCTGGCCCTTAGTGACCTCCTTACCGGATTGTAAACCCGTGGAGGAACAGATTTTCAAGATCCTCGATCGGGATGGGAACCTGCGGGATCTCCCCGAATTACGCATGATCCGGGAAAATATCGGGCGGCTTTCCCGGGAATTGGACCAGCGAGTTCGATCGTACACCACTAACGAAGAGATCCGGCGGATGCTCCAATCGGAGCTCCCCTCCCAGCGGGATGGCCGGATTGTGCTTGCCCTAAAGGCAAATTTTCGGGGACGAATCAAGGGGATTGTCCATGAGGTCAGTGGCACAGGACAGACCGTTTTTATCGAGCCCCTGGATATTGTGGAAAAGAATAATCAGATCGTCCTGGAGCAGCAACGGCTAGAGGCAGAGATCCATCGCATCTTCCGGGAACTTACCCAGCGAATAGCCCCCTATCAGGAAAGCCTTGCACTGTTTCACCGTCAATTTTTGTATCTGGAAACCCTCCGGGCCCGTTCGCGGTATAGCCGGGAGAGCAGGGGGGTGTTTGCAGAGGAAAGCCCGGGGGAGCAGGGGCCCCTCGTTTTGCGTCAGGCCCGACATCCCCTGTTGGGGAGCCGGGCGGTTCCCATCGATATAGCCTTCCGGGAGGGGATCCGGGCGGTGATTATTACGGGCCCGAACACGGGAGGAAAAACCGTAACCCTTAAGACGGTGGGGCTCTGTGCTCTCATGAATCAATATGGCCTTGCCATTCCCGCCGCAGAGGGGAGCCAGCTTCCTCTTTTTGATGGGGTCTACGCTGATGTCGGCGATGAACAGTCCATAAGTCAGTCCCTTTCTACCTTTTCTGCCCATATGGTGAATATTGCGGGAATCCTCGAGAAGGCTACCGCTTCCAGTTTAATTCTTCTTGATGAACTGGGGGCTGGTACGGACCCCGAAGAAGGGGGCGCCCTGGCGATGGCCCTCATGGATTATCTGGTGCAGCTAAAGGCCCGGCTCCTCGTGACCACCCATCATGGGGTGCTTAAAAATTATGGGTATACCCATGAGGGGGTGGAGAACGCCTCCGTGGAATTTGATAGTACCACCCTCTCCCCTACCTACCGCATTCTCATGGGAATACCCGGCGAAAGTCGGGCCCTGGACATTGCGCTTCGCAACGGTATTCCCCGGGAAATTGTGGAGCAGGCCCGCCACTACATAGAGGAAGAGCGGACCGATGTGGCCCATCTTATTGTGGGGCTTAAAGAAAAGCATCGAGAGGTAGAAGCCCTGCGGCAGGAGCTGCAGAAAGAACAGGCCCTTTTATGGGAAGAACGGCGAAGGGTGGACCTCAGGTCCCTAAAACTCAAACAAGCGGAGCTCCTCCGTCGTTCAGAGGATTTATCGGCCCTCCAGCGTTTTCTCCAGGAAAGCCGAAAAACCCTGGAAAACCTGGTTCGCGAGATCCGGGAAGGGGAACTTACCAGAGAAAAAACCCGTCAGGTAAAGGAATTCCTCGCATCCCTGGAGGAACATCTTGAAAAAGAAGTCCTGTCCTATGAAGCGGAGCATGAGGAATTGCAGCGGGAGCGTGAGGCGAGTTCTCCAGAAGAAGGGACGGTATCTTCGGGGGAAGGAAAGGGCTCTGAAAAGAAATCTTCCTTGCAACCGGGGATGGCGGTCCTGGTGTTACCGGCGAAACAACGGGGAGAACTGGTGCGAGAGGCCGGCCATTCCCGAAAGGGGGAAAAACGCTGGGTCGTGGCAGTGGGGGCCGTAAAAATCACGGTAGAGGAAGGCTCCATCGTACCAATAAAAGAGGAAAAAGAAAAACAGCGCTTACCCGTTGCCGCTCAGGTAGAACTGCGGGATGATAGGCCGCCACCGGTGCTGGAGTTGAATCTGCGGGGTATGCGGCTTGACGAAGCCCTTGATGCGGTGGAACGGCAAATCCAGGGGGCTGCCCTGGCGGGGCTTTCGGAATTCTCTATAATTCACGGGAAGGGAGAAGGAATTCTCCAGAAGGGTGTTCAGGACTACTTAAGAAACCATCCCCTGGTAGCTTCCTTTGCTTTTGCTCACCCCGAGCAGGGTGGTTTTGGAAAGACGGTGGTGCTCTTAAAACGATGATACCCGCTGCCTGGCGGGAGCTATCCTCATGCCAAAACTGGCTGGCGAAGCATGAAAGGGGCTTGCTCCTTCTCAATTGCTCAGCGCCGGAAGATTCCTCTCTTCTCGCCTCCCCGGGCTCTCCCTTCGATCCCCCGGATAAGAGTTCGGTAGCCCTCAGATAACCAACATTGACGGTTTTAAAATGAAAGATCCTCGTAGGATGCTTTGGGATCCATTAAGTCGGGGAAGGCATATACCAGGGTGCCATTATTCTTAACCCGCAGTTCCGCAAAGCCCTTATCAACCAGCTTTTCCAGAGCTGCCTTGGCCTCTTCAAGGGGAATGTCCGCTTCTAAAGCCACTTCGCTTGCCGTAGCAAGCCCCTTGTTTGCCTTGGCCACCCGGAGAATAACCCGTTCAAGGCTTTCCTTTTTAACGATTCTTGCCTCTGCATCCTCCGCATAGCGCCAGCCTCCGCTTGTATAACCCCCTGGTCCTGGATAAGACCCCTGTCTTTCCTGGAGGGCAAGTTTCATGTTTGCCTCGGCCACTTGGGCGGGCAGGGTAAAAAAGTCGTAGATGGCACCGACCATCCCCAGACCCCCCGTACACATCCACAGAAGCCCGGTGGGTATCTTTCCGAGATAAAAGCGATGGAATCCCAAGGCTCCAAAACCAGACAGGAACCACAACAGGTAGGCGATAAAAAGATTATACACAGGCCAACACCTCTCTGTATCTATACTATCATGTTCGCCGTAGAGAGGACAAGTTACGGGGAACCGTAACGGGCCGCTTTTTTTGCGAGGGCCTTACTGTCAGGATTTTCTTAAAGGGACAAGGGTTTCGGCCTGTAACGGGGACCTATAAAGATGGCGTTTTACCGTTCTTTTAACGGTTCGGATACCAGCTTCCCTTCCTGCTTGTTCAGGCGAAACCGTACTTTTTTCAAGGGTTTTTCGATGAAAAGGGCTACATGACAAATTTCGATGATCGTTCCTTCTGCGACGGACCCAAAAATTTCTATCATCGCCTGTTCGTCCGCGTTAATTTTGGGTAAGAGTTCTACAATACGGTTCTGGAGCTTTCCCTGTTCTTCCTGCAGTTTTTGTAAATACAGAAGGAATCGTTTTTTCTGTTCCCCTGGAATCTCAGGATTTTTAAGAACCTCCTGAACCTTTTTTATTTTCCCCGCCAAAAGCCGCAGACTTTCATTATGTTTATCTAATTCTTGTTGAGAAATAAAATCGATGCCGCAGTGAATCCTGGTGACCCGGCCGCCTTCTCGCCCGATAGATTCGGCCCGGATCCCATGGATGGCATAGAGTTCTCCGCCGAGAATCTTACCCTTATCTCCCAGATCTATACGATCCATGCTGTAGACCCGGGAATTCACGATGGCCCCACTTACCCATACGGTTCCGCGAGACAAAATGTAGCAATTTTGAATAAAACGGGCCCGGAGGTTTCCCCCTACTTTGACTACCCCGTTCCCGCGCCCGATGATGCCGCCGGCAACGACCAGGTCTTTCTTCGCAACCACATCGGTGGCGTCCAGGGTTTGTTTTGCGGTGATAGACCCTCCGGCGTACACTTTGAAGCCATCGGAGACTTCCCCTTCCAGGATCACATCGCCGGGAAAAATGATATGTCCTGTCCCATAGCCTACATTTCCTTTCAGTTGCAGGACCTCTTCTACCAAAACTTCATTGCCATTAATAGAAAGCCGTCCATCCACTGTGGCCACGATGCCGTCGGTGGTCTGTTTGGTATTTTTCCCCGGTACGATGGACTCCATTTTTCGGATTGGCATGGGGATGGTTTTCCCGTGGATATCTTTTCCTTCTTTCCCTGGGACCTTTTCTTTATAATGGGCGATGCATTCGTCTTTTTTTACCACGAAAAAATGAGAGATGGCCCGATAGTCTACCCGGCCCCCCTCTTCTCGATAGGTGGGGGTGGAACTCTTAAACCGGCTATCCAGTTCAAAGTAGGGCAGGATTTCTTCTACCGGGCTGTCCCCCTGGGCAATCAGGACATCCTTTATGATCTTTCTGTTCAGGTTGCATTCAAGAGCCGCTTCCTGAATAGCGTCCCATCGGATACCATAGATAATGGAAAGTTTTTCAAGCATGGCTGCAATATAGTCGGGGTTGAGGGGATTCCCGTCTCCCAGGGGAGGATAAAAATCAGCCCGGGCTGAAAGGTGGTCTTCTGAGATGGTGATCACCATCGTGCCATCATTTTGATGGATCCCCGTAATGGTAGCCCGAAGCTCTTCCTCTGTTTTGGGCGCCGATCCTTCAGATCCCTTCTTTTGTTCCTGTGAGTCCTGAGATGGTGGCTGTTTTTCTGATTTTTGAGGAGTTCCCATAGATTCCCTGGTCTCTATATCGGCAAACTAAGGGTATAGAATAAGGGAAACGATACATTGGGAATTATCGGATAGTGTCGGGGTGAATATTTTTTAACAATATCAAAAACCTATACTAACCCTTGTCAAGAAACCTATTTTTGTGTATGTTTATACAGTTCTGAAGTATAAATATTCGAAGGGTAGTTGCGGAGTGCCAGGTGAAAGAACGGCTTGCACGGCTCAAGGCGATACGAAAACTCATTAAAACATATCGGATAGAATCCCAGGAAATTCTTCTCGGATACCTTCAAAAAGAAGGGTTCCAGGTAACCCAGGCCACCCTTTCTCGGGATCTTAAGCTTCTTAAGGTAGGAAAAATCTCGGATGGTCATAATGGGTATGTCTATACCCTACCAGGAGAAGATGAACGGCAAGAAAGTGAGCGAACCTACATCAACGATTTTCTGCGGGGCTATATTTCTATTGATTGGTCCGGAAATATGGTGGTGATTCGAACCTATTCGGGCCATTCCGATTCGGTGGCTTTAGCGGTGGATAATTTGGCCCTTGATGAGGTCCTCGGTACCATTGCGGGCCGGGATAATACGGTCTTTGTTTGTCTGCGAGAGGGCGTGACGGGGGAAGAATTCCTTGCCCGGATGAAGGAAAAAATCCCCGAGCTTGAAGATTAAGCGATCAGGGTCTCTGGAAAAGAAAGCCAAAATTATATACTGTTAAGGGACATCAAGAAGACTTTTCGTCTATCTTTTGTTTTTTGTTATAACGGTCCGATGGGTCAGGGGAGGATCCGTCGTTACTGAGGAACGATGAAGGCCCTCGGGGCGAGTTTTTTTAAAAATAAAATATTGTGGAGAAGAGGAGTGCTTTATGATTCAGTATCGTAATCTTGATGAAACGACGGTGTATCAGAGGCTCCAGGGCCAGGTGCAACGCCTTCGGACCTTTGATTTTGGCACCCATTTGACAGCGGAACGGGTGCGTTCCTATCAGGTCAGCGTGGGTGGGGGGCTTACCTATAACTATGCGGCCAAAGCGGTGGATGAAGAACTCCTTCAGACGTTGCAGCAGCTTTCGGATGAACAGCAATGTATCGAAAAATACCAGGCCCTTTTAGATGGGGAACTCATGAACACGGGAGAACAACGGCGGGTGCTCCACCATCTGGTTCGGGGCCAACTGGGAAAACCGGTAATCCACGAAGGAAAAGACCTCGGCGAGTTCTACGCGGAGCAGCGCCAGCGTTTTTCTGCCTTTGCAGAAAGGGTCCACCGGGGAGAAATCCGGGGTTCCACGAATCAACCCTTTAAAACGGTGGTGCAGATTGGCATTGGGGGGTCCGATTTAGGTCCCCGGGCGTTGTATCTGGCCCTGGAAAACTGGGCAGAAAGCCGAGGAAAGCAAAAAATGAAGGCCCTCTTTATTTCTAACGTGGACCCTGACGATGCTTCCCAGGTGGTGTCCCAGCTTGACCTGGCGACGACCCTTTTTGTGCTGGTTTCAAAAAGCGGTACCACCCAGGAAACACTGGCGAATGAACTCTTTGTAAAAGCAAAGTTGCAAAAGGCCGGTCTTAACCCCGCTCGCCACATGGTGGCCGTCACGAGTGAAACCAGTCCTTTAGCCCATAACCCGGGGTATCTGGATTCGTTCTATATTGATGACTTTATTGGAGGCCGTTATTCTTCGACCTCTGCGGTAGGAGGGGTGATTTTATCCCTTGCCTTTGGGCCGGAGGTCTTTGCAGAACTGCTTGCGGGAGCCCATGAAGCAGATCGGCTGGCCCTGGAACGGGATATCCGACGGAACCCATCACTTCTTGATGCCCTTATCGGTGTGTGGGAGCGGAATTCCCTCGGCTGGCCCTGTACGGCCGTGTTGCCCTACAGTCAGGCCCTCTCCCGTTTCCCCGCCCATCTTCAACAGTTAGATATGGAATCGAACGGAAAGCGGGTAAATCGCCGGGGAGAGCCCCTCTCCTATGGTACCGGACCGGTGGTGTTTGGCGAGCCGGGAACCAATGGGCAGCACTCCTTTTATCAGCTACTGCATCAGGGAACCGACATTATTCCCCTTCAATTCATTGGTTTCATGCAAAGCCAGCGACAGGACGATGTGGAGGTGGATGGTTCTACGAGCCAGACAAAGCTTAAGGCCAACCTTATTGCCCAGATTGTGGCCTTTGCCAAGGGGAAAAAGGATGAAAATGCAAATAAGCATTTCCCCGGCGGTCGGCCTTCGAGCTTAATCTACGGAGAACTCCTGACTCCCCGGGCGCTAGGGGCCCTGCTTGCTCACTTCGAAAATAAAGTGATGTTCCAGGGCTTTATCTGGAATCTGAATAGTTTTGATCAGGAAGGGGTGCAGCTAGGGAAGGTGCTTACCAAGAAGGTCCTCTCCCATTCTTCGGGGGATGGGGCCCTTGATGCCTACGCAGGGCTGTTGGGCATATAAGTGGTACCGCCGGTGCAGGCCTGTACATTTCTCGAGACCTCTTTCACTATTTTTTGAATATCTCCGGCATAGCCGGACCCCCACCTTTATCCGGTGCTGAAGGTGGTTTCATCCTGGAGAACGAGGGGCCTTCCACAGGGAGAAGGCCCCTGCCGTATAGAGAAAGAAAGCCCTGCGCCGGCAAAAGGCCTTTCCATGGGGGAAAGAAAAAGCTTCTGCCGGATCACTAAAACCACTATTTTTTGCGCTTTTTCGTAGGATGTTTTATACTAGGAGAGTATGATAAAGGGGGGTTCCCTATGGAAAAGCGCAAGATTGGGATGGCTACACGCCTTATAGGATTAAGCATTTTCTTGTTGGTGCTCCTCGTGGGTCTTGTTTCCGCGACGGTATATATCGTCTTTAAGCAGAATCTGGATAAAGAATTAGAGGAGAAATCCCGCCTTACGGTTCGCCTTATTGAAGAAGAACTGAGCCGATGGATAGAAGCAAAAGCTAAGGTAGTCGAGGATTTGGTTACCCTTTTTGCCTATGGTGAGATTCAGGATACACCGGCTCGGGCCGTATTAGCCGCTCTTCAGAAGGCCGATGAGGACCTGTCTTCTATTTATTTTATGGGAATGATTCCATATAAAACTGGAGGCAAAGTATTGGAGTCAAGCGGGTGGAAACCTCCGGCGGATTACGATCAGACGGTCCGTCCCTGGTTTAAAGCAGCCCTCGCAACCTCTTCATGGGTATGTAGCGACCCCTATGTGGACCTTATAACCAATAAATTGGTAGTGTCGATTTCTCAGCGGGTAAAGGATCAGGAGGGGCGAGATAAAGGAGTGGTAGGTCTGGATGTGATCCTCGATGATGTAAAGACCATCGTGGGGGCAAAGAAGATCTCCGCCGGGGGAACCACCTACCTGATTGATCCCCAGGGGCGTTTCATTACCCATGAAAAAACCGAAAACATCCTTAAGGAGAATATTTTTGCCGAAGGATATTTAAAAAAATATCAACAATCTATCCTTTCAGAAAATGATTTTTATACTATTGTTCCTGAAACATCACAGTATGTGGTATCAGTGCACATCAAGAATACGCCCTGGCGGGTGGTAAGCATGGGCCCCCTATCGGATATCTATCAGCCCCTGTATCGGTTCTCCTTCCTCTTGGTTATCATTGGGGTGGGGGGGCTGGCTTTTTCTTCTATCCTGACGTTTCTTATTGGTCGTTCCTTTAGTACGCCGGTGCTCCGGGCTGCAGCATACACTAAAGAGATTGCCTCCGGGAATTTACAACTTACGGTGGCTGAGCGGTACCTTACCCGAAACGATGAGATTGGGGATCTTCTCCGATCGATAAAGGACATGAAGGAACACCTTCTTCGGATTATCGAAGGTATCCGTTCTTCTATTCAGCAAGTATCGGTGGGCAGTAACGAAATTAGTTCCACGGCCCAGGAATTAAGTCAGGGGGCCACAGAACAAGCGGCCAGTGCCGAAGAAATATCCAGCTCTATGGAAGAGATGAATTCCACCGTTCGGCAGAATGCGGATAACGCCCTGCAAACTGAAGCTATCGCTCAGCGAACAGCCCAGGATGCGGAAGCGGGTGGACAGGCGGTTTCTCGGACCGTGGAAGCGATGAAGCAAATTGCCGAGAAGATTTCTATTATCGAGGAAATTGCCCGGCAGACGAACCTTCTTGCCTTAAATGCCGCCATCGAAGCCGCCCGGGCTGGCGAATCCGGCAAAGGTTTTGCCGTAGTGGCTGGGGAAGTGCGAAAACTGGCAGAACGGAGCCAGCAGGCGGCGGCCGAAATTAGCGAGCTTACCCGTAAGAGTGTGCTTACCGCCGATGAAGCGGGGTCCCTTATTTCCCGGATTGTTCCGGACATACGGAAGACCGCCGAACTGGTGCAGGAAATAAGTGCTTCCAGCAAAGAACAAAACACCGGGATAGAGCAGATTAACGCGGCGATTCTTCAACTAGACCAGGTGATTCAGCATAACGCCAGCGCTTCAGAAGAACTGGCTTCCATGGCAGAGGAGCTATCTTCTCAGGCCCGCCAGCTGGAAGAGGAAATTTCCTTCTTCAAAATTGATGAAGAAGAGGATGTCGCAAAGAAACCTTCATGAGTGTAGGCAGAGGTCGTAAGCAAAACGGGATATGACCGGCAAAATAGCAGGAGTAAGGGTATCTACGGTATCCAGGGCGCTGTTGATGTAGTGCCAGGTTTCTGGATAAGCGGTGCGTTGATTTTTGTCAGTCCTGGGGCCTACAGGACCTGGGTCAGACCGTCGAGAATGTTGCAAAAGGGTATTCGCCTCTTTCCGGGGAAGGACGGTGATAGTCTGGGCGGCAATGCCTGTGGCCGCAAAACCCAGGTCATCGGAAAAAGGGGTGGGGACTAAGAGGATATGGGTATATCCTATGTTTTTGGCCGCTTCGAGGGCCCGCTGGCGAAGTTCTACCGTGGCCCGGTGCAGAGATTTTTTTCTGAGCTGGGGGTGTTGGGCAAGGAGTTTATCGAGGGTGGTAGAAAAAATGAGGGTATCTCCCCGCCCGCACACATCAAAAATGAAGTACCGGGCCCTCTGGAGGCCGATAGATTTTAGTCCCAGGGAAAGAGTATAGGCCCCCTGACTGTGATACCCACTTCCCTGTATTCGTTCTTCCTTATCGGTAAAGATGATGTACCAGTCGGGGACCCCCTCTTTTTTCAATTGTCGAGCCGTTTCTATGAGGGCAAAGACCGCTGCCCCATTGTCGTTTGCCCCGGGACTCCCTTCCACGCAATCGTAATGGGCGATAAGCACCGTGGGATTTTTGTGCACCAGCGGTTCTGTCGTACCCGGTCCAAGAATAAGATGGGTCGCTGAGGCGATGGTACAGCTACGACTCTCGAGACCTAGATGTTCTAAAAGATTCTGTAGTACCCGAAACCTATCCTGACCAGGGGTGGTAAACACCTTAAAAGTTTCTTCCCAGTGATCCCACATGGTTCTATCATAGTGCTTGACGAAGGGAGAAGAAAGGGGTATGGATGGAAATCATGGTTGTTGCTCCTATAGACAATGCATTTGTTAAAACCCATCTGGAGGCTATCCCTTCCGATGAGGTGTGTCGCTTTACCCTCTTATCGGGCAGTATTCGGGGGGCCCTTGTTTCGGGGACCCATCTTGTGGCCCAGGCTCAGGCAAATCATGGCCTCGGAATTCTCGAGACGGTAGCCCTTGGACAGGCCCTGCTTTCTACGGTACTTCTTTCTACTACCCTCAAAGAAGGCATGAGGGCCTCCCTTAAAATGGATTGTACGGGGGTCCTCCGGGGTTTTGCTACCGAAACCAGCTGGGATGGAAAGGTCCGCGGTTATTTGTATAATCCTTCCATCCGTCTCGATAAACCCTTGGAAAGTTTTGATCTTAAGCCCTTCATAGGCCAGGGAACTCTCCAGGTCATTCGAAAGGATCCCACGGGAACCCTGTATACGGGGCATGTTCCCCTGGTACATGGCCGTATTGCGGAAGACCTGACGGTCTATTTTCTTCGTTCCGAACAAACAAAAACGGCCTGTATGGTAAGTGTCTCCTTTGATACCGAAGGACGACTCTGGGGTGCAGGGGGCCTTTTTATGCAGGCCATGCCCGGAGCTCTAGACCTTGACATGGAAGACACGGAGGATCGCCTTCGGGAACTCCCCAGCCTGGGGAACTGGTTTGGTGAAGGTCGGAGCAGCAACGAACTCCTCATGACCTGGTTTTCCGCCTTTGAGCCGGTTTTGTTTCCCCCTGGTCAGGTGCAGTTTTTCTGTGATTGTTCGGCCCAGCGGTTTTTACAATTTATTCGCACTATGCCACCGGAGGAACGCCATACTATGGTTAAAGAGGGACCCCTGCCGGTGGAAGTGGTGTGCCATTACTGCAATAGTCGCTATTATTTTAACGAAGCGGATATCCTTTGAGTATGCTACCGGGAGCCCTTTACCTCTTTAACGAGAAAACGGAAAAATCCACTTCCACAGGATTTTTACATAATCCATGAATGAAGGCCGCTCTTTGCCGTATTTTTTTGCAAAGTCCCGGGCGGCTTCGGCGAGCGAGTAATGGATACCATATTTCTTTTTTAAGAAGTCCCAATGTTTTACAATCCATACGTATAGGTCGCTGGGGGTACGCCCCGGGAAGCGACTCACCAGGTTTTCTTCTTCGATAATGTCGATGATGGGCTTGTACACGTTATTGTACCAGGATACAAGGGCATCAGAAAAAGGAAGTTCTCCCGTCATATGTTCATTTAAGTAGTACTTGTGAACGAGGATGTGGTTATAAATTTCGTCATAACGACCGGGGGTGGTAAAATCTAGGGTGGTGCAGCCGGTGAGTTCTTTAAAATGGGTTTTTTCATAAAAGAGTTTTTTCTCATATTCTATGACGGCCCTCCGGAGGTCCTCGGTAGTCATGTCAGGGGAAAGGGGAATTTCGGTGGAAAGACTGATGACTTCCGCATCAATGGACTGAATCCCCTGGGCCCGGGCCACCGATACCCGATGATTTCCATCCCGGACAAAGTATACCCCCCCTATTTCGTAGAGTTGAATGGGGGGAAGAATGATGTTTTTAAGATGAGCCTCATCGACCCGGGCCCATCGTTGCCGCAGGTAGTCGGAACGGGGAAGAAAATACTTGTTAAAATCCCGATAACGGCCTTCACTTCCAATAATGCGATCGACCGGAACGACCTGCATACCCTTGTAGGTTTCGTTTTTGGGACGTAAAATTTCCTTTACTTCCGTAAAGGAAAGGAGCGCATCCCGTTCGGGATGCAAAAAGTGCTGAATGCGAGAGAAAAAAGCCTTGCTCCTGGCCCGATTAAAATCTTCCTGGGCTTGAATCTGGGTAAGATCACTCATGGCTATGCTCCGAAGGAGTAGAAATGTCGATTATATAGTGGCTATAAGCATTGACCACCAGGGTCTCATAATACCGGGTACACCGGATATCTGAAAGATCATACAGATGAATATGGCCATGAATCAAATAGCGGGGCTTAAAAAAGCGCATAAACCAGAGGAACGCCTTAAAACCCCGATGACAGGGATCGGTCCTATCATGAATACCGAGGGGTGGCGCGTGGGTTACCAGGATATCAAGATAACGTCCGTATTTCAGTTTATTGTATAAGAGGTGGGGTATCCGTTTTATGATTTCCCAGTTCATCTGGCGGTTTGTAAATTGGTTTGGTCCATTGTTATAACGTAAGCTTCCCCCGAGACCCATAAAAATGAGCCCCTCTTCTCGGTGAATCCGGGAGCCGATGTGAATGGCACCAACCTGGGGTGCGGCTGTCTGATCTGCAATTCGTCGTTGGACCAGTTTGAAGTAGTCTTCATATTCCGGCCGGTAATAGGAAAGACCTTCCAGATTGTGGTTCCCGTATACAAAGAGCAGGGGCTTGTTAAGGGAACTGACGATGAAATCAAGGTATTCCAGGGGAAGATCCCCCGCACTCACCACGAGATCGATGTCTCCGAATCGTTGACGAATCGAATTGCTGTAAATAAGGGGATCAATCTGGTCGGAAATACAGAGGATTTTCATGATTTTTTTAGGTTGCTGTAGATATCGACCCGGTCCAGGAGATTCTGGAGCTGATCCTTATTGTAGAGTTCCAGGGGACGAGACTCGGAGAATTCCATGGCGGATCGAGAAAACCCGGAACTGGTAAAAATAGCACCCCGGGTGATATTCAGTTTTCTCATTTGTTCGAGAACGGCCCGGACCGTGGCCTCATCGATGAGTTCTGGCATCCGGTAAAAGCGCAAAAGCCGGGGAAGTTTCTTAACATTCCGCCACTTTGCCTGATCACCCTCAATGGCAATGATATCGCAGCCGTTAGGAATTTCGTTATAGTCCTTAACGAGGAGTGAAAGCCCCTGGGTTACCAGGGCCTTGCAAATTTCTATAAATTCATTTTGTCCCGAAGTTAGATAATCCTTCATTTTATCATCGGTCCGGAATTCCTGATATTGGGAGAGTTTTTCTGCCACATCGCGGAAATTGGGTTTTTTGGCGTAAATCTTTTCCCATTGTTCAATGGCCCGATCAAGTTCTCGATTTTTTTCAAAACACATGGCAAGAAAGTATCGGGCATACAAAACTTCGGGACTCGATTCGTCGGTGGCGGACTTTACTGCCCGCTCTAATTCGGGGATTGCCTTATCAATGGCGTTCATACTCATGTAACAGCCCCCCCGTTCTACGAGGGCCTTTATCTTAAGCTCCGGATCCCGGATGGCCTTTTCAAAGGAGAGGAGGGCCGCCACGTAGTCATGGGATTCCTTCTGGATTTTACCCAGCAAATAGTAGGCCTGATTTAGATCGTTCTGAAGTCTAAGGGCCGTTTCCAGTTCTTCCTTTGCTTCGATAGGGCGTTTGTCCCGATACAGGAGCACCCCTAATTCGTAGTGGGCCTTCCCATGCCGGGGATCCAGTTCCACCGCCTTCTTAAGGTAACTGATAGCCATGTCGGTCCTGTTCCGTTCGCTGAAGAGCTTGCCTGCCCAATAGTAATGTTCTGCGGTGTAAGGCTCAAGTTTGATAAGGAGCAGATACTCTTTTAAGGCTTCTTCTATCTGATTAAAACGAACGAAGAGACTGGCAATCTGTTTTCGGAATTCCGCTTCCGGGACCAGGGGTGAAAAAAGGGCAATCTGGTTGACCATTTTGAATTCCATCAGGGCCAGCTCTGCCTTATTATCTGCCAGGTAGGCGTTACCCAGAAGATAGTGGGCCTCTGCATTGCGGGGTTCTCGCTGGATAATAGCCTTTGCGGTCTTAATGGCTTGCTGAAGTTTCCCCTGTTTTATGAGTTTTGCAATGGACTCAACCTTAATTGGGAGTATAATGGACTTGATAAGAAAGTAGAGGAGAAACCCAATGATGACGGAGAGGGGAATTGCAATGATTATGGCCAGTATCATGACGTACCATGCCCCTTTATGCTATTATAAACGTACTAAAAATGGTACTCATTTTACGGGAACCTGTCAAACCCATGATAAAAAAGGGGGATAGCACATGGAAGGCGTAAATGTCCGGGAATTTCCCCATAGAAAGGGAGCCCTTTTTTGGTTCTTTCCTGCCCTTCAGGGGATTGCTCGTTGCTGTCCCAAACATGCAAAATTGATGGGAAGCAGGTGTATGGTCAAAAAGAACTGGAGACTTCGCAGGTTTCTTTTTGTGGTGCTTTTTTCTTTAACCAGCACAGAAGTCTTTTGCCAGGAACTGTTTAAAAAAGGAGAGGATCTCTTTTTGCGAAACAAACCCCTTGAGGCGATTCCCCTTTTGGAACAGGTGTATACCCAGGATCCGGCCAATGTTACGGCGGCCTTGTACCTGGGAATTGCCTATCAACAGGTGCAACGCTGGGACGATGCGATCAGTCTATATCGAAAAGTGCTTGCCCGGGGAACCGATAAGAGTGCCCTTGTGGCGTTTCATTTGGGAAATGCGTATTTTAGTAAGGGAAGCGCCCTTTTTGCAGAGCAATACTATTCCCAGGCCCTTCAGATTGATGGGAGTTTTAGCTCTGCCTATCTTAATCGGGCAAATGCCTATGTCAAGCTTGGCTCTTTGGATAAGGCCCTCAAGGATTATGAGCAATATCTTACCCTTGAACCGGCTTCTCCCAAGCGGCCCCAGGTGGAACAGATGATAGCCCTCTTGAAACAGGAATTTGCCGCGGCGGCCGCAAAAAAGGCAGCCGAAGAAGCGGCGCTCCGAGCGGAAGAAGAACGGCGTAAGAAGCTGCTGGAAGAGGTTTCTGCCTCTCTGCAGAGTGCGGCCGAGGAAACCCGGCAATTACAGGCCGGTTCGGAAGGGGTCCAGGGGTATGAGGGAGAATTTGAACTTGAATAAAAAGGTTTTTCCTTTGATTGATTTCAAAGAAGGAAAGAGATAGAAATAAAAGCAGAAGAAAGAGGTAGAAGTATGAATACCGACAAGAAACAGAAAAAAAAGGTAATTGCCATAGCACTTATCGGGGTGGCCCTTGTGATAGGGCTCGTGGGAAGTGGCATACTTATCTATCGGGGGATGCTGTCGGCTAAGGCCGCAAAACGGGCCAATACGTTGGCCCTTGCCCGAGACTATATTGAACGGGCCGAGTATCAGCGGGCCTTGAATCTTCTCGATGCTCTTCTTATTGAAAATGCGGAGGATGAGGAAGTTCGGGAACTTCGGGATAGGGCGATTGAGGCGCTGAAGCAACAGGAGCTTTCCCAGGGAAGCGCCCCAAAAGACTCGGAGGCGGTTTCCAGTGCCCTAAAAGAGGTGTCGAAGGCGGTAGAATCGGTTGCCAAGGCGGCTTCTCAAACGGCACACGGGACGGGCAGCACAGCATCCCCGCAGACGAGCGAAACCACAGATGCGGCCCGGCGCAAGGCTCTGGAAGAGGAACGGGCTAAAGCGGAAGCTGCCGCTGCTGCCCGGGCGGCCGCAGAGGCTGAACGCCGGGCCGCAGAAGAGGCAGAAGCAGCCCGACGCAAGGCCCAGGAAGAAGAGCTGGCCCGTAAGAGTCGGGAACTCCAGGAACGGATGCGTCTTATCAACGATTTAATTGCCCAGGGAAAAAACTCTATCCAGAAAAAAGATTTTTCTTCTGCCCGGGATCTTTTTTCTCAGGCCCTTGAAAGAATGCCCGAAGGGGAAGCTCGTTTTCAGGCCCAGAAACTGGCAGAAATAGCCGACGCCTATCTTGGGGGCTACATGGCGGATAAAGAAAGTGAGACCGGGCAAAACGCTTTAAAAGAGGCGATCCGTTATGCCCGGGAATCCATTAAGGTGGATCCCAGCCAGGCCTTACCTCATTATACCCTTGGAAAAATCAATAGTGACCTCCGTCAATGGGATAATGCTATTACGGAGCTTAAGGAAGCGAATCGGCTAGATCCCAAAAATTATCTCTATTCCTTCGAATTGGGTCGGGCCTATTTTAATGCCCGAAAATATGCAGAGGCCCGCCAGGCCTTTGAAACCACCACGGCCCTGAAAGCGGACTTTGAACCGGCCTGGTATAATCTGGGAGGAACTCTGCGGGCCCTCGGACGTTTAGACGAGGCCCTTTCTGCCTATCGTCGGGCGGTTTCTCTCAAGCCCGATTATGCAGTGGCCTATCGAGAGATAGGGCGTATCCTTTCAACAAAGGGCGATACAAAAGGGGCAATTCAAGCCTTTACTACCGCCCTTACCTACATGCCTGATGACGTGGCAAGCCTCAGAGAACTGGGCGCTACCTATAGTGGGGCCGGTAACTATGGAGAGGCAGAACAGGCCTTTGGAAAGGCCCTGGTCTTGCAACCCCAAGATGCCCAGACTAACTATAACATGGCGGTGGTAAAACTTGCCCTTAAAAAGAATGATGAGGCCCTTACCTATGCAGCACGGGCGGTCCAATCCTCTGAATCTAACGCGGTGTATCAATATACGTATGGGCTTGCTCTTGAGGCAAACAACAAGATAGATGAAGCAATTATGGCCTATACACGGGCTGCAAACCAGGATAAAAAGTATACCAAGCCTCGAATTAATCTGGGAGCCCTCTATTTGGCAAATGGATTCCCTGATAAGGCCTTGGATTATCTTTTGGAAGCCTACGCTATTGATCCAAAAAGTTTTGAGGTAAATAACAATCTGGGGGCTGCCTATGCAAAGAAAGAACTGTGGGATAAAAGTATCGAACATTACGAAAGGGCCCTCGTGATGGAACCAAAGAATAATGTGGTTCGGTTAAACCTTGCCCGGGCCTATGTGGGAGCGGGCCGTTTTGAAAAGGCCCGGGATGCCTATCTAGAATTGGTAAAACTGGATTCCAACAATTGGGATGCCCTCTTTGAATTGGGTAAAACCTATGCGAGTTTGGGGGATGCAGCCAATGCCCGTCAACGACTTTCGGATCTTCTTAAGAGAAACCCCTCCTATAGTCGTCGTGGTGAGGCAGAAAAAATTCTTGCAGGATTGTAGAAAAGGATTGTTGGTATGCATAAGTTGTCGATCCAAAATATTTTTTTCTTTGTTCTATTCGTCGTATTTTTCCTTTTAGTGGGACGTATTTTTCTTCCTTTTACTACCATCATTCTGTGGTCAACCCTACTGTATATTTTGTTTAATCCTCTTTATTCCCGGCTTGAAACTCGGTTGAACCCTAAGAAACCCCTGTATGAAGTACGGAAAAGCCTGCTTGCGGCATTTTTTTCGATAGCTACTATGATTCTTATTATTCTTCCTCTCCTATGGATTCTCTTCCAATTGTATCATCAATTGGTTTCTTTAAGTCGACTGTTGATCCATTTTTTTACTCAAAACCCAAATTTCTTGGATGCCCAATTAGAACAACTGAAAAAAATTGTTTTTGATCTTTCGGGAGGACAGATCTCTTTTGATGAGAGTGCTATAAAAGGGGAATTCTTTAGGATTCTTCGAGAAAGTAGTCAGCGTTTGTTTAGCATAGGAACGGGGGTTATTAAAAATATTGGCTCCTTTGTGGTAGGCCTGTTTTTCATGCTTTTTACTCTTTTTTTCCTTTATTTAGACGGGACCTATCTATACAATCTTATTGTCCGGGCTATTCCTATTAAGCGAGAATATATAGGGGAACTGGCAGCCAAATTCAGAGAGATTGTCCGGAACCTTTTTCTGGGGTATATCCTGGTGGCGTTTATTCAGGCCCTTATTGCTTTTGTTCTTTTTTCGTTGTTTCAACTCAAAGGGTCCCTTGTGTTCTCGATACTTCTTTTTTTCTGTACCTTTATTCCTATTATGGGAGCGGGCCTTGTGTGGGGCCCCCTCGGATTGTATATAATTTTCTCCGGCCAAATCCTTCGCGGTGTGCTTTTCTTAATTCTTTCAGCATTTTTTATATCTACCCTTGATAACTTTATCCGTCCTCTGTTTCTTAAGGACCGGATAAATCTTCATCCCCTGATTATCTTCTTTTCTATCCTGGGAGGGGTTTCTGCCTTTAAGTTTAATGGGCTTATTTTGGGGCCGGTGATTGTTATTCTGTTCCTTACGGTGCTTGATCTTTTTTTAAATGAACAAGAAATAGATAATGGGGAAGAGAAAAATATAGAATCCAATACTATGGTGCATCCTGATTCGGAAGTAAAAAAGGGCCCCTAAATGGGGTAAACGATTTTTTGCTTGCACGAGAAGCGGTGAATCGGTATCATAAACGCTACGATATATTTTTCCTCGCTGCTTCTGCAGCCCCGGGGAAAGGGAGGCCCCTTTAGGATGAATGCGATTGTAACGGTTGTGGGGACTGACCGGGTAGGAATCATTGCCCGGGTCAGTACCTTTTTTGCAGAACGGAATATCAATATTGAAGACATTAGCCAGACCATTCTTTCCGGCAACTTTGTCATGATGATGATGGTAGACCTTTCTCAAAGTACTAAACCTCTGGCTACTTTAAAAGAGGAACTTACGGACTTGGGCAAGGAATTGCAGGTCTCCATTAATATGATGCACGAACAGGTGTTTCAGGCCATGCATAGAATTTAACGGGACAGGGGGCAAAAACCTTGTCCCTCTTAAATGCGATTAAAGAACGCGAAAAAGAGAACATGAGAAGGTAGTGGTATGGTATTTACTCCCCTTGAGATTAAAGAAACGGTGGATATGTTCCTCCGTTATAAGCTCGATATTCGGGCAATTACATTGGGAATTTCCCTCTTTGATTGTGTGGCCGCCTCGGGAGAGGCTACCCGCAAGCGAATACGGGATAAAATACTCCGCGTCGCAGGGAATCTTGTAAAGGTGGGAAAGGATATCGAAGTAGAGTTTGGAATTCCTATCATCAATAAGCGAATTTCGGTAACTCCCATCGCCCTTATTGCTGGAGCGAGCGAAGAGAAGGATTATACTCCCTATGCGCTTACCCTCGATGAGGTAACGAAAGAACTGGGCATTGATTTTGTGGGGGGCTTTTCCGCCCTGGTTCAAAAAGGAATTAGCCGGGGGGACCAGATTTTACTTGATTCTATTCCCTCGGCGTTGGCCCAAACAGAGCGGGTTTGTTCTTCCGTAAATGTGGCGACCACCCGCAGCGGTATCAATATGGATGCGGTTCGCCAGATGGGTCACATTATTCAGAAAACCGCCCAATTAACGGCCCAGCATGATGGCATTGGCTGTGCCAAGCTGGTGGTGTTCTGTAATTCTCCGGAGGATAATCCCTTTATGGCAGGGGCTTTCCACGGACCAGGAGAAGGGGAGGCAAGCCTGAATGTGGGGGTTTCTGGCCCTGGGGTGGTAAAGGCCGCCCTGGAACAGTATCGCGGAGCCAGTTTTGATGAAATTGCGGAGGTAATTAAGAAAACCGCCTTTAAAATAACCCGGATGGGACAACTGGTGGGGATGGAGGCGGCCCGACGGCTCGGGGTTCCCTTTGGTATCCTGGACCTATCCCTTGCTCCGACGCCGGCTGTGGGTGACTCGGTGGCCCGCATTCTAGAAGAGATGGGCCTTGAATCGGCGGGAACCCATGGAACCACCGCAGCCCTTGCTCTTCTTACGGATATGGTGAAGAAGGGTGGGGTAATGGCCAGTACCCATGTGGGAGGACTCTCGGGGGCCTTCATTCCTGTTTCGGAAGATGAAGGGATGGTGGCGGCGGTTCAGCGGGGAAGCCTCTTCTTGGATAAATTAGAGGCCATGACCTGCGTGTGTTCCGTAGGGCTGGATATGATTGCTATTCCGGGAGATACGAGTGCGGCCACTATTTCGGCGATTATTGCGGATGAGATGGCCATTGGTATGGTAAACAATAAAACCACGGCGGTGCGGATTATTCCTGTACCAGGTAAAAAGGCAGGAGACTGGGCAGAATTTGGGGGACTTCTCGGTGGAGCTCCGGTGATGCCGGTTCATCCTTTTTCGAGCGATGCCTTTATCGCCCGGGGGGGACGGATTCCCGCGCCGATCCACAGTTTTCGAAATTAAGGGGTGCCCTGGGACTGGAACTTTCACTGGCCGCCTCTAAGGAAACATCCACAGTTTTCAAAATTGAGAGGGGCCTGGAACAATATCGACCATTAGTGGGAAAAAAGGGGGCGCAGGTCCTTTGGTCAATATCGACCTTTACCGGGGAAAAAAAAGGCGCTGGTTCTTTGGCAGTATCGGCCTTTACCGAACAAAAGGGGGACGTCGGAGAGTATCGGTTTTACGGGGCGCAAAAAGGGACCCACCAGAAATATTGTCTTTTACCAGGCGAAAAACTGATACTCCCGACGGGATAAATCTCGGGTTTTTCTAAGGGAGCAAGGGAACCGTCCCCCACTCCCCCTACGAACGCAGTGTAGCATTCACATCTTTTCTAGAGTAGCCCGGATAGCATCGATGAATTCCCAGGAATCTAAGACTTTGCTTGGAGCAGGGGAAGCGAGTTTTGCCAGGTCTCCGGTCATGAGGCCCCCTTCAATGGTGGAAAGGGTCGCCTTCTCTAGTCGCTCCGCAAAGGAAGCGAGCTCCGGGAGTCCATCTAAATCGGCCCGCTTCTTGAGGGCCCCTGTCCAGGCAAAGATAAGGGCCACGGGATTGGTGCTGGTTTTTTCTCCCCGCTGATATCGATAGTAGTGCTGTTGCACCGTTCCATGGGCGGCCTCGTATTCAAAGGCTCCCCGGGGAGAAACCAGAACGCTGGTCATCATGGCAAGGCTTCCGGCCGCGCTGGCAACCATATCGCTCATGACATCCCCATCATAGTTTTTGCAGGCCCACAAAAAGCCCCCTTCGCTTTTAACTACCCGGGCTACCGCATCGTCGATAAGGGTATAAAAGTAGGAAATCCCTGCGGCATCACAGCGAGCCTTAAATTCAGTTTCGTACACCTGTTGGAAAATCTCTTTGAAACGACCATCGTAGGTTTTCGAAATAGTATCTTTGGTCGCAAACCAGAGGTCGAGTTTTTCTTCCAGGGCATAGAGGAAGCATGCCCGGGCAAAGCTAGTAATAGAATCGTCCAGGTTGTGCATCCCCTGGACAACCCCAGGACCGTCCATATTGGCTACAAGGATGCGCTGTTCTTTGCCATCCTTTGTCGTGTATACCAGTTCCACCTTGCCGGCGGAGGGTATAGCCATCTCGGCGGCCTTGTACACATCCCCGTAGGCATGACGGCCAATAACAATGGGCTTTTTCCAGGTGACCACCGTGGGATGGATATTTGCTACCACGATAGGTTTGCGAAAAACCGTACCATCCAGAATGGCCCGGATGGTGGCATTAGGACTGGGATGCAGGTGCTGGAGGTTATATTCTTTCTGGCGAGCACTATTGGCCGTAATGGTGGCACATTTTACGCCCACCCCATACGCAAGAATTGCCTCGGCAGCTTCGACCGTGACCTTATCGTTAGTGGCATCTCGATGTAAAAGGCCTAAATCAAAATATACCGTTTTTAAATCGATGTAAGGGGTAAGGAGTTTTTCCTTAATTACCTGCCAGAGCACTCTGGTCATTTCGTCGCCATCAATTTCCACCAAAGGGGTGGCCATAGAAATTTTTTGAGCCATGGAAGTACCTCGTAAGGATATGCAAAAAATATGTATATATATGCAATTATTTTTACCCCTTGTCAATCCGGTGTATCATGGTACAATATAGATAGGTCGAAAAGAAAACGTTGTTTTTCGAAAGAAACAGAGGGGAGTTCCCCATGGACTTCTGTTTCGGAAAACCATAGACTATGAATAAAAATAGGGTGGAGGTAGTTCATGCCGGCAGTTCCTACCCCGGCTTCAACAACAAATAGTGAACGTCCCCGGTGTATTGATTTGCGTTCCCGTATTGTGCTTACGCCCGAGGGAGCTGCCTTTTTTCAGAAACGGGTTGGGGCGGGTCTGCATGTTTTTGAAACCCCCGATGGGGATAAACGCTATGGTTTTAAATTGAAAGCCCTGGATATCCCCTGGCTTAAGCGGTTGTTGCTTGCGGGTTTTGTGGATAAGGCGGAATTCCCTGTTCGGGATTTGACGTCCGTAAAAAATGAAATTGGTGATTTAGCCCGGCTCGTGGTTTTTTCGCTTCAACATGGGTTTTTTAATGCCGCCGTGATTCAACGGGCGGTAAACAGCTCGGTCATCCATAAGTGGAACCGTTCCCATCCTCATCAAGCTCTAGACGCCCAGAACGCGGTATCGCCGGTGGAATTAAAAAATGCCCTTAAATCCCGGACAGAAGCGGTGGCCCAGATAAAAAAAGAAATTCAGGAGCCGGTTTTAAAAAACCTTTCCCTGGATAGTCGCCGGACCCCTGATGAAAAACGGCGCCTTGCCCTCTTTGTGCAGGATCTTTTAGAAACGGTGGATCCCCTCATCTATTTTGTGTTGCTCTGTAGCGCTCCGGAGGAGCGACAGACCATCGAGCGGGATGTAAAACGACTATTGGATGTATGCCTCGAACGAGTGGATTTGGCGGATTATCTTTCCCTTATGGTTTTAGAATTGATGGGGGCCGCCGAGCGTTCTACCCTTATTAGCCTCCTTGGCCCTGAGGTAAAACCCTCGGAAATTCGAGCTACCCTGGAGCGGCCTGAGAAACGCCAGGAGCTTCTGGCCCGCTTGCCGAATGGACTTGCTTCGATTATGGTGTGGTCTCTTTCCAAGCGCTGGGCGGTGGATCGGTGGCGGTTTCGGTTGCGTCTTAGTTTGTACGATGGTTCCAATTCTTTTGAGGATACCAAACGGATGTTTGAAGAACGGGGTCGGCTCAGCCTTGGCGAGAAAAGCCTTCAGGAAGTATATGAGCATGGTACCGGCCCCTACGGGGACGATGGATTAGGCTGGTATTACCTTTCGTTTATTGGAGAGGCCTGCGAGCATATGGGAGTTCAATTCGAAGCTTCTGTCAAGCAACAGCAGGGGAAAGGGACCAGCGCGGTTAATCTTATCCTGGTATTTTAACGTGCTGTTGTAGCGAGAATCGTAGTATGTATACTATCCCTGATAGCGTGTCCGGTCTTCCGCGGGAACAGGGTTTTTGGATGCCCGCCGAATGGTTTCCCCGGGAGGCTACTCTCATGTCCTGGCCGGTGCGAGAAGAAGCCTGGCTGGCAGGCCTTGAAGAAGCCCGGGAAGGCTATGTGGAAGTAGCCAGGGCCATTGCAGAATTCGAGCCCCTTATCATGGTAGCCCGGCCGTTGGAGGAATCCAATAGGTATAGGGCAAGTGAGGATGCCCGGCGTCGCCTTCCCGCTTCGGTGGAGATCTGGGAATTCCCCCACGATGATTCCTGGATGCGGGATAATGGTCCCACTATTCTGGTTGATGTTCAGGGGCGGCGCGCAGGGGTTAACTGGAAGTTTAACGCCTGGGGAGAAAAATATCACCCCTATGAGGCTGATGACCAGCTTGCCCCTCACATCCTTGCGCGGTTGGGGTTACCCCGTTTTGATGCCCCCCTTGTTCTGGAAGGCGGCTCTATCCACGTGGATGGGGAAGGAACCCTTCTTACCACGGAAGAGTGTCTCCTGGCCCCTAATCGAAATCCCCGGTTGAGTCGGGCAGACATAGAACAGTATCTTCGGGACTATCTTGGGGTAGACACAATCATTTGGCTCGGAAAGGGACTCTGGGGAGATGAAACGGATGGCCATGTGGATAATCTGGCCTGTTTTGTTCGCCCCGGCCTTGTGGTCCTTCAGGGCGCCACGGGTCAGGACAGCCCCAATTGGGAAAGGACCCAGGAGAATCTTCGGATACTCTCTGAGGCCCGTGATGCCCGGGGACGCCGCCTCGAGGTAGTGCTTATTCCTGAGCCCCCCCAGCGTTTTTACAACGGAGAGCCCCTTACCCTGAGCTATATCAATTTTTATCCTGTTACGGGCGGCTTAGTAGTGCCTGTTTTTGGCAAGTCTGGCGACGGGGAACTTAAGAAGACAGATGACCGGGCTTTAGGCATCCTTCGGGATCTGTATCCTGACCGTATCCTCGTTCCCATCGACGGAATGAAAATCATTAAGGGCGGGGGTAATGTCCATTGTATCACCCAGCAGATTCCCGCCGCAAGGCGGACGGAGAACTCGGAGGCATAGTCCTTTTTCGACTTGGGAAGGAAGGTACTCAGGAATATCCCTTGGGGGTCCCCCCAGTAAAAAGTAAGGAAGCTTCTTTCTAAAATGTCAGGGGAAGCCTCTCTTTCTCTCCTCGTGATATGCCACTTTCTCGAGAGGATATCCCCTTTGCCTTCATTCTATGCTGGTATGTGTTTTCTGAATATTTTTCTTAATGAAAAGGGGAAAACGGGGGGTGCCCCCTTAGGCTTCCCCAAATTCGCCGGTGAAATTCATAGTATTTCTAATGATTTCCACCGTTTTCTGGGCCGCCTTTTTTGCATCCGCCATAGGAACCGCCGCTTCTTTGTTATAGGTCTTTTCAAAGAAGATGGCCAGGGTATCGTAAAGATCCGGGAGGTTATAAAAGACAAGAGCAAAATTTATTCCCGTCGGACGGAGGATGGTGAAGGAAGAAAAAGTTACGATGGGTTTTTTTGCAATCATAATGCGGGTTTGGTTTTTTGCTACCATCTGCTCTAGTTCACTAAATCGAAGCGGAATTTGCTCTTGACTTGATCGAACGTAGGGTTCGATAGCCTTGCTGGGATAATCTGGTGGTTCAATAAGAATGTGGAGTTTTTTCCCATTGGTCTGAAAAGTAAGTCCCTCTTCGGTAAGGTAGATTGATTTTACTCCCGAATAGGAAACCACTTCGTATTTTGAATAAGTGGACGTATTACTGAAAAACGAAGAAACAATATATCCCTGATCCTTGGGTAATTTATCCTGGGCGTAGGCCTCGAAGAGATCCATTGCTTTGCTTGCCATTGAAACCTCCCTCTATCATCATTATAGAATAAATTCCAGTTTATACAACTAGTTTTGCGATGAAAATTAAAACTATCGTTCAAAAAAATCTTTAGCATACCTGTACTATGATGGAAGTGGATTTTTATGACGATTTTCTCGCTTCTGGGCCTCCTGTTCATACCGCAGGGCCATTTCGTGGATTCCCTGTTTTCGGTAAATGTGGGCCATCCGCTGGTAGGGCAGGGGGTCTTCATCTTTGAGGTGGGCTGCTGCCCGGTAGGCATCCAGGGCTTTTTCGATATGATGGAGTTCATATGCCAGGTCACCTAACTTTATAAACAGTTCAAAGGAATTCTTGTAGTAATGTTGGGCCTTTTCGAGTACCAGGTATGCATAGGGCCGGGCCCCTGATCGTTCCAGACAGAACACAAACTCAAAAAGTAAGTTGGTATCCTGTAAATTTTTTTGAAGTAATTTTTTTAAGAGCACCGCCGCTTCCCGGTATTTACCGGTTTTTCGGTACGTGTAGGCAAGAAGCCGTTTCAAACTATCGTTATTTGTTTCTCGCACTAGTAAATTTTGTAATTCCCTTTGGGCTATTTCGTATTTTTTGGATTTAATGAGGTAAAGGGCGTATTCTCGCCGTATTTTCCAGTTATCGGGCCAGAGAGAAAGGTACTCCTCGTAACATTGTTCAAGTTCTTCGGAACTGCCACCGAGCCCCTCTTCAAGGGCCGCTTCTCGAGCGGCCAGTTCACCCAGATAGGCCCGCTCATAGTGGGGTAGTATCTGCCGGGTTTTGTGATACCATCCCATGGCAAGTTCGGGGAGCCCTACTTTAAGATACCGCTCTGCCAGAGAAAACATCAGTTCTGGAGAAGGTCCCCCATCCCGGATGGCCTGTTGAAGTTCGGAGATCACCCTTTTATCATCCTCTTCCCACTGGGCATGGAGCAGTGCCTGGAACCGCTGAATGATAAGGGGGTCTCCCCCCAGTCGTTTGAGGACTTCTAGATTTTTTTGAAGGTCCTGCCAGTTTTCTTCCTGCCACGAAAGGATAAGGCTGGCGTACCGTAATTCTATCTGGCGGGGGGCCAGTTCTATGGCCCGCTCAAGGTGATTCCGGGCGGTTTCGAAATTCCCCAGGTTTCGCAGGGCCTCTGCATACATCGCATGCACCATAGGATCCGGTCCATAACGACGCAGGAATGAACCACAGGCCTGAACCACCCGTTGCCAGGCGCCTTCTGCAATGAAGGAGCGAATCATACAACGGTCGATAAGTTCAGTGGTCCAGGAAAGATGGGGAATATCCTCATCGATCGTGCGAAGTCGTTCGATTTCCCGGCGGGCCTCATCGCTTTTGCCCAGGGCCATAAGCAAAGAGGCTCGATACCAGCGGATTGAGGTATCCTGGGGCGCAAGGCGAGAGGCCTCTTCGTAGTGGTAGAGCGCTTCTTGGAGCCGTCCTTCTTCCCGGTACACCCTGCCGAGTTCCAGGTGAGGAAGGGGAGTGTTAAGGCCGTTTTCTATGACAAAGCGAAGCATCTGGCTTCCCAGGTCAGGCTCTCCATTGCGGCACAGCTTAATTCCCCGCACCAGCAAGGCATTCAGGTATGCCCGATAAATCCGGGGACTATTGCCGGCCCCCCGTTCTACCGCTTGTTGAAGAAGTTCTACCGCCTCGCCGGAACGACGGGCCTTAAGGCAAGCGATACCAAGGAGGGCAAGGATTTGATAATCCTCTGGATTTCGTTCTTTTGCTTTTTTAAGGAACCATACCGCTTCCTGGGCCATCCCCATAGAGAGATACGTACGGCCTGCAAAAAAATACCCTGCCGCATCCTCCGGTTGCATCTGGATTACTTCTCGGAATGCCGCCAGGGCTCGACCGTATTCTTTAATAGCATGGTAGGCCCGCCCCAAGAGGAGCAGGACCTCGGGATGCCCCTCATCACTCTGGTACAAAAGTTCTTCCAGAATGGTGATGGCTGCGGGGTAGTCCCGCTCCTTTCCTTTTTGAAGTGCCCGTTGAACCTGTTGTCGATACTGTTCTGTTTTTATCACAACCCCCCTCGTTTCCCCCGGTGTTCTTTCTGCGGTGCCGAATGGGTTAGCGGGCCCGCGAAAGGGTCACGGCGGCGGTAACCACAATATCATCCACCGAACATCCCCGGGAAAGATCGCTGATGGGTTTTGCAAAGCCCTGGAGGAAGGGCCCAAAGGCCTCTGCCCCTGCGAGCCGTTGAACCAGTTTGTACCCAATGTTCCCTGCCCCCAGATCCGGGAATACCAGGGTGTTTACCTTTCCCCGAATGGGACTGCCGGGGGCTTTTTTATCCGTCACGGAGGGTATCAGGGCCGCATCGGCCTGCATTTCCCCATCGATAAGCAGGGCGGGGTCCCGGCTCTTTACCAATTCGAGGGCGCTGCGCACTTTTACCACGTCCGGGTGGTCACCCCCCGATCCCTTGGTGGAAAATGAAAGCATCGCCACGACCGGTTCTACCCCGAGGAATTCCCGACAGGATTGGGCCGAAGAAAGGGCAATTTCCGCGAGCTGTTCCGCCGTGGGGTCCGGTACGACCGCACAATCGGCAAAAATCATAGCCCCCTCTACTCCCCATTGGGGATCCTTCATCTGCATCACAAAACAGGAAGAGGCGGTTTTGGAACCCGGAACGGTTCCGATGATGGCAAGCCCTGCCCGAAGTACGTCGGCGGTGGTGCTCTCTGCACCGGCGACCATGGCATCGGCCTGTCCCAGGTGAACCATCATGGCCCCCCATCGGAGGGGAGCCTTCATGTCGATCCGGGCCTGTTCCAGGGTCATCCCCTTGTGTTTTCGCAGTTCGTAATAGGTCTGGGCAAACAGTTCAAGATCCTTTGCCGTGGCGGGATCCACCAGGCTAATCCCCTGGAGATTAACCCCTTCCTTTTGGGCCACCGCTTCGATTGCCCCCGGATTGCCTAACAGGGTTACCGAGGAGGCGAGTTTTTCATCCAGGATGATCCGGGCTGCCCGCACCGTGCGGGGTTCGGTTCCTTCGGGAAGGACCAGTTTTTTTTGCATTTTCTGGGCCTTTTCTCGCATGGTTTTTACAAAATCCATAATCAGACTCCTGATTCAAAAATAGATTGATGGGTAAGACAACACACAAAGTGTTTTGTTAAAAACTTCTTTCAGCATACTCCGATAGGGTCTTTCCTGCAAGAGCCAGGAGCGGTTGATGGGAGAAAACAGCTCTTTCGGGGACGCCATGCCCTGAAAAGTAACCCCACGGAAATAGAGGGGGAACTGTGCTGCTTTTGGAGGAACCTTTTCTGGCTGCTGGTTTCCAGGTATATTGACCCATGGCTAAAAAAAGAGAATGCTTATAGGGTCTAGCGTTAGAGGAAAGCTCATAGGGCTGGACGAGTCTCAAGAGTGATGGACGAGGAGAGGTGTGGCATGCGGCAGGTGACGGTCGGGGCAGTGCAGATGGCCTGTACCTGGGAACGGCAAAAAAACATAGAGCGGGCCGATAGCCTGGTTCGGAAGGCGGCATCGGCGGGGGCTCAGATTATTCTTTTACAGGAACTGTTTGAAACCCCCTATTTCTGTCAAAAAGAAAAAGAAGAATTTTTTGAACTTGCCACAGCGGTCGAAGAAAATCCAGCAATACGCCATTTTTCTGCCGTGGCCAGGGAACTCAAGGTGGTGCTTCCCATTAGTTTTTTTGAGCGCTCGGGACAGGTGTACTATAACTCGGTAGCGGTCATCGATGCGGATGGGACCGTGCTCGGGGTATACCGGAAGAGTCATATCCCTGATGGACCCGGTTATGAAGAGAAATTCTATTTTACCCCCGGCGATAGGGGCCCCCTGGTGTGGAAAACTGCCTATGCCACTATTGGAGTAGGAATTTGCTGGGACCAGTGGTTCCCAGAACTGGCCCGGGCCATGGTGCTTAAGGGAGCGGAAATGCTTTTTTACCCCACGGCTATTGGTTCGGAGCCCCAGAGTCCCGACCTTGATTCCCTTGCCCACTGGCGAACGGTACAACAGGGACATGGGGCGGCGAACGTGGTACCCCTCGTGGCGGCAAATCGGATAGGTACGGAAACTATTGAAGATTCAAGTATCACCTTTTATGGTTCTTCGTTTATTACGGACGAACGGGGACAGCTGGTAGAAACGGCGGACCGGACTTCAGAAATGGTGATAACCCATACCTTTGATCTCGATGGGATAGCCCGTTTCCGGGCCCGCTGGGGAATTTTTCGGGATCGACGCCCCGACATCTATGGATGCTTACGTACCCATGATGGAAGGGTGGTACATCCTGTCTTTGGGCAGGCCTCCGAAGCAAAAATGGGGAGTACCGTACCAGAGAAGCCGGGGGACCTTTCGGAGAGAAAATCGCCGGTCCACGCAGCCCAGCCTGGGGAAAGAACGTTATGAACTGGTCTACCCACGAAGCTAACCGGCTGTATGGCATTTCGAAATGGGGGGCCGGCTATTTTTCTATTGATCCAGAGGGGTTCCTTACGGTTTCACCCTTAAAGGATGATGTTTCGATCCGCATTGTGGATATACTCGCCGCAGCCCGGGAACGGGGACTCAGACTTCCCCTGCACATTCGGTTCCAGGATATCCTGGAAGATCGGGTTCGTCGGATCAATGAATGTTTTACCACCGCTATTGCAGAAGCCTCCTATCAAGGTCGCTATGCGGGGGTGTATCCCGTCAAGGTAAACCAGATGCGGGAAGTGGTGGAAACCCTGATGACCGCCGGTTCCCGCTATAATCTGGGGATTGAAGCAGGAAGTAAACCCGAACTGCTTTTGGCCCTGTCGCTCCATACCAATGGAGAGCGGCTACTCATCTGTAATGGGTATAAGGACGAGGAATTTATTCGTCTTGCCCTGATGGGGACAAAAATCGGTAAAAAAGTGATAGTGGTGGCAGAAAAGCTGGAAGAAATCCGTTCCCTCGTGGCCCTTTCTAAAGAAATGGGGGTCCGTCCCCTCATAGGAATTCGGATTAAACTCGCCACCCGTAGTTCCGGAAAGTGGGCTACCTCCTCAGGGGAAAGCGCTAAATTTGGGCTTTCTACGGTGGATTTACTTGAAGCCCTCGCCCTTCTTGAACAGGGGGGCCTTAAAGACTCGCTGCGCCTCTTGCATTTTCATGTGGGCAGTCAAATCCCCGATATACAGGTGATTACCCGGAGTGTCCGGGAGGGAGCCCGCTTTTATGCCAAGATTGTTCGGATGGGCTTCCCCCTGGAATATATTGATGTGGGTGGCGGTCTCGGCGTGGATTATGATGGGAGCCGCAGTGCGGTGGCTTCCTCGGCAAATTACAGTTTGCGGGAATATGCCAACAGTGTGGTCTATGGTATCCTTGATGTCTGTAATGAGGAACGGGTACCCCACCCGACAATTGTTTCTGAAAGTGGTCGAGCCCTGGTAGCCCACCATTCCATGATAGCCATCGAAGTTTTTGGCCGGATAAAAAAATTGAATACCCTCAAACAGATTTCTCTTTCTCCCCAGGCGCCCAAGGTGGTCCGGGATATGCTGGAAATTCGGGAAACCCTTGATGCGGGACATTACGAGGAGGCCTTCCACGATTTAGTGTTTTACCGGCAACAGGCCATGAGTCTCTTTGATTTGGGCTACCTGGATCTCCACAGTCGGGCGATTGTGGAATCCCTGTCCTGGGAAATTCTGGCTGAGATCGGGCGGTATTATGAAGGGAAATCCCGCATGAGCGATGAGATGAAGGACCTCATCGCGGGCCTTAAGGATCAATACCTGGGGAATTTCTCGGTCTTCCGTTCTTTGCCTGATTGGTGGGCCCTGGGACAGTTATTCCCTATCACGCCCCTTACCCGGCTTGGTGAGGAACCTACCGTGAAGGGCACCATTGCGGATATTACCTGTGATTCGGATGGAAAGGTGGATTGTTTTATCGGCGATGGGGAAGGGGAAAACCAGCGGGAATACCTGTGGCTCCATGAACTGGACCAGCGGCCCTATTATCTGGGCATTTTTCTAACCGGCGCCTATCAGGATACCCTGGGGGACATGCATAACCTCTTTGGTCGCATGGACGAAGCCCATGTGGTTCTGGATAAGGACGAAGAAGGGGGCTGGTACATCGAGGAAACCCTTAAGGGCGATACGGTTCAGGATGTGCTCGAAGAAAACGGCTATGCCCCCGCAGAACTGGTCCGTTCCATGAAACTCCAGGTGGAACAGGCGATCCGCTCCGATGTGGTTCGTCCTAACGAGGGGATGCGAATCCTGGCGGAATTCGAAAAGGCCCTTTCCCAGTATACCTACCTGCGGGTTTCGGACCGAGAAAAAGCTACCGAGGAATAGCTTCGCTACATTCCTTCAAAGAGAAGCCAGGATGAGAATACCTGGAGAGAAGAAAACCATCCCCCCCCTTCGAGAATCGCCAGAGTGAAGAAAAGCACCGTCCATACCAGACGAAGCAGGTTCCGGGGATGGAAGAAGGGGGGGCTTTGTTTTATGGATTTAATGGTGCGCCAGAGGAAAAACAACGCCAGGGCAAAATACAAAAGTGTAAAGAGCCATCGGAAGACTCCCCCCTGGGTTTTGGAAAGCCCCTGCAGTGTATAGGCAAGGCGTACCATCTGGGCCGAGAGGCTCCGCAGATCCCCCAGGAACATGAAAAGACCAATGCCGATGAGCAGGGCCCCTGAAATTTTCTGGATCGTAGCCATATGTTTTTTAAGGAAGCCTATGAAGGAAGAAAGTTGCCCCAGAAAAAGGCTTAACAGGATAAAGGGACTTGCAAGTCCAAGGGAGTAGCTCAGTAAAAGAAACGCCGCTTGTACCACTTCTTTACGGCTTGCCATAAGAAGGATAGAGGCCAGGATAGGTCCAATGCAGGGACTCCAGCCTGCCCCAAAGGCGGCTCCAAAAAGAAAGGCCCCTCCCATACCCTGGGGGCGATTAGTAGGATGGATGCGCCATTCCCTCTTTAGAAAGGAAATAAAACCAAACCAGGTATCGATCCCTAAAAAGATAATAACGATGCCGCCGATGCGGTTTAAAAGGACCTGGTGGGATCCCCAAAAGGCGCTGGTTCCTGAAAACACTATCCCTAACAGTAAAAACACCACCGTAAAGCCAGCGGAAAAAGCCAGGGATCGGGCAAAAAGATGTCTTCGGATGCCGGTAAGGTTGTTAGGTTCCTCTCGGTCCTCGCTGCCTTTTTCAGATGAACGAATGCCCGTATGGGTCGTCGCTTTTTGCAGGTCCCGGACCGTGTTTCCCGTTAGCATCGCTAGATATGAAGGAAAGAGGGGAAACACACAGGGCGAAAGGAACGATAAGAGACCCGCTATGAAAGCCAGAAATACATCTACCGTCTGGGCCATGGCGTTACTCTTTGCTTGTTACCAGTTCTGTGAGCACCCGTACCGTGCGGGGATCCATCCAATCTCGACCACCGATGGTTCCTCCCAGGGCTCTGCCCTGAGGATCCAGGATATAGGTGGTGGGAATACCCCGGCCAGCAAAAATAGCCCCCGCTCTTCCCGAGGGATCCAGGGCAATCGGGAAACTATGGGGGTTAGTTACAAGAAATTGGGATACCGTTTTAGGATCTTCCCCTACCGAGATGGCAACAATTACAAGTCCCTTGTTTTTGAGCTGGGTATACAGGGTTTCCATGGAGGGCATTTCCTGTCTACAGGGAGGACACCAGGTAGCCCAGAAATTAAGGAGCACAAAGGAGCCCTTGAATTGTTCTAGGCTGAAGGGTTTTCCCTGAAGATCCTGGGCGGTAAAGGGAGGTAAATCCTGGGGAACCGGAAACACGGTAAAACTGATGGAAGAAAGGGCTTCTACGGCTTCTTTCCTGGTTCGCAGAGAAACCTCCTGGGAGGACGAAGCTGCGGAATTTGCCGGAAGGCTTGCTGGTTCTGTCCGGGCAACTTCCGATGGGCGTCGGGAATTCGTCGGGTTTCCCTCAGCCAGGGAAGAAGTGGTGTTTCTGGTGCAGCCAGATAGAACAAGCCCCAAAAACAAAATAAAAAGCCCCTCTTGGTGTATTTTCTGTCGCATAGGTCCCCCCAGTAGTATGGTTGTATATTATAAATTATATATATAAACAGTATGATTTATCAAGGGGTACAAAAAGAGTAACTCCAGGAACTATGATAGGCTGGTCCGTTCCCAGGAAAGGCCCGTAGGGAAAAACAACAGGGGTCAGGAGAAAAAAATCCGGAGATAGACCAGAAGGTTAAATATCCCATGGGCAAGGGCGGGGGGATGTATCGATCCTGTTTGAAGATACACGAGGGCAAGTATTAAGCCTGCTCCCAGGGCCTGAAAAAAACCCAGAGGGCCCTGGTACAGGTGGGTAAGGGCAAACAGGAGGGAGGAAACAATCACCGGACCCCAGGGAAGTGGTCGCCAGGAGAAGGGGGACCTTTCTATAGACGGGGTGGTACGTGGAAAAGGCTCTATCCGGAGAGTTCCCCTTAGTAGGGGAGCCATTTTTGAAAAAAGATGAGATATCCCCCAGCATTCAAGGAGATAGAGCCGGAAGAACACCTCTTCTGCGTAAGCGCTGAAAAACGTACTAATACTCAGAAGGCACCACTCAAAACCGGTACGGGGCCCCTGTATCTGAAACAGAGGCCCTGAGAATCCGGTACTCACATGATACACCTTTTGTATAATCATTCCAGTAAGGGCAAGTAAAAAGACCGTGAGGGGAATCACCAGGAAATCTTTCCACCGAAAGGAGCGAAGTTTGGGAAGTGCTTCAGGAATATCGAGATGAAAGCGGAACATCAAAAAGGCTATGAGCGGTACATCCCGAAACAAGAGGCGGGTCAGGACTTCATCAACTTTGAAAACACCAAAGGAGGTAAGCCCTTCTTTCTGGGGCATAAGGGGGGTAAAGAGAAGTAAAAAAAGGAGGAGACTTTCGAAAGCCCGCCCTTGTCTCAGGCCCCTATCAGCGGGGGAATCTGCATTATTCATGATGCTGTTCGGGACAAAAAAATATGGTTGAGCCCTTTCATAAAATCTGTTACCCTTATAGTGGGAGAGTGGGGATCTCTCGTATTCTAAAATGAAATAGGAAGGCAAAGCAAGAGATGTGGATACTTCTCCTGTTCCTCATTCTTCTCGGCGGGGCCCTGGTGGTACTGTTCCTGTCCGCAAGGAAGGGGCCAAACTATTCATGGGTAGAGTTCTTTGCCCGAGGGAAGGATGCGGGTTTTAGTTTTGCAGAAATTAATCTGCTTCGTCGTCTTGCCCTGATGGTAAAGCTCGAGGACCCTACCAGTCTTTTCTGGTCAGAGGGACAGCTTGATATGTGCATCCGGGAATACCTGCGCCGCATTCAGATGACCGGCGAAGAAACTAAAGAAGAAACCCAGAAATTCCTTTCTAAACTATATGAATATCGAAAAAAGGTGGCCCTTGAACATCCCAAGGTAAAAAAGGGGCTTTCGAGTACCCGATATATTGAAGTGTTACAACCCCTTAAAGTGCTTGTCGATGGGGTAGGGGTGTATGCTTCGAAGGTTATTGGGAACTCAAGTAAATACCTTTCCATTGAACGACCTGCCGTTCCCTTACGGAAGGGGATTACCGATTGGAAGGGGCGGCGCCTGGCTATTTATTTCTGGCGAAAGGATGATGCGGGATACGTGTTCGATACCTATGTGTTAAACGAGGTTCTCATGAAGGGAACCTACTGTTTGCAGGTAGCCCATTCAGACTCCCTTTTCCGGACCCAAAAACGACGTTCCGTGCGGCTGCGTACCCATAAACCGGCCTATTTGTATTTTTTACAGGAAGGAGAAGAATCCCCTGAAAAGGTGGAAACCGCTCCGGGCCTTAAATGTATTTTGCAGGACCTTTCTGATACGGGGTATGCGGTGGTGGTAGGGGGAAAGGGAAAACCCGAAATGAAGATTAAGGTGCAATTTGAAGTGAATGGGGAACCCCTGGTGATGCCAGGAATCGTTCGTTCGGTGGATTATAACGAAGAAAAAAACAGGTCCGTCCTCCATGTGGAGGCCTATCCTCTCTCGGTTTTGACCCGGAATCGTATCCTTGCGGCGGTGTTTGGGGTAATTCCAGAAACGGACTATGAAAGTGTGTTTAGGGAATCTTCAAGCGAAACGGAAGACTCTGCCCTACTAAAAGAAGAAGGAGGTCGTAGCGATGAGGTTAAGCAATCGGTGGAACAATAACCATGGAAAGACTATGAAGGGATGGAAACTCCTTTTTCTGCTTGTGGTAGGTGGGGCCCTTGGGGGAAGAATACCGCTGGCCGCTCAAGAAGGCAGCGATCTTTTAAGTTCCTACACCCGCAATTTTCTGAAGAGTAGTAGCAGTACCAGGATAGAACTCGTTCAGTCAGCCCTGGCCGACCCCCGACTGGCATCCCAGGTGGGCCCTTTCTGCGACTTTGTGCTTTCCTTTTCCTTGCAGTATAGTGACCTGTTGCGGGATGACCCTGAGCAAATAGCCCTTACTACCCTGGTAGCTCAAAGAATTGGGGATACCGGCTATGTTCAGGCGGTCCAGACCCTCTGGCGGGTGTTTATAGTGTATCGGGATACAAAGGTCCGGGTTGCCATCCTTTCTTCCCTTGCCAAACTCGGTCGAGGAGATAGCCGGATTATTGAAAATCTTAACCAGTTCCTGACGAATCAAAATAACCTTTTCCGTTCCGGTATGGATGTAGATTATGAGATCCTTTCGGCAAGTATTGCCGCCCTTGGTACGTTAGGGGATGGCTCTTCCTTCCCGGTCCTTTTTTCGACCATGATGACCGCCTATCCTGAGGAATACAAAAAACAGGCGGTGCAGGCCCTGGGGATGATTAAGGGGGATTATAAAAAATATCTCATCGATGTGATAAAAAAGAATCCTCCC
Source organism: Treponema sp. J25 (assembly GCF_004343725.1). Classification (NCBI taxonomy): domain Bacteria; kingdom Pseudomonadati; phylum Spirochaetota; class Spirochaetia; order Treponematales; family Treponemataceae; genus Treponema; species Treponema sp. J25. The sequence continues at coordinate 32,217 of NZ_PTQW01000006.1, read as the reverse complement.
CTCGAAAAACTGGCGGCCCTGAATATTGCCCAGGAACGGCCCTCCTTTGTGCCGGCAGATCTGGGAGAAATTGCCGAAGCGGCCCTGGAGGTCGCCCTCAGCCTCTATCCTGTTGATCCGGAAGAGCAACGGGCGGTGCAGGATTTGCGCTATCGGTCGGTACAGATTATTCGGGATAACAGATGGAGCCGGGCAAGTACCCTTGTTCTTAAACACTTTTACCAGGTTCAGGGAGATTATGCAAAAAAGCCCGAGGAAAAGGCCCATTTTCTCGATGCCATTGCCTGTCTCGGGGTTATGGGAAGTTCCGAAGCTGCCAGTGCCCTTTCGCTGCACCTCGGTCTTATCAACTCTACTATGGAACGGACCGGTCAGTTTGATAGGGAGGTCCTCGAAGCGATTATTAATGCCCTGGGAGAACTGGGGGATAAGGTGGCCTTTGACTATCTCCTGTATGTTGGATACTTACCCTATCCGGCGGATATAAAGACCCTGGCCCGGAACGCCATGAATCGGCTTCGCTGGTAAGGCTGGATAAGAAGCAATCCCCTATGTATACCCTACTCAGAGCTTCTCCCCTCCTGTTGGCGGCGGGGGGCATGGTGGTGGTGTTTTATGGCTTTCCCTTGGTGCCCCCTTCGGCCCAGTTCTGGATATTAGGCGGTCTCATAGCCTTCGTCATGGTGGCTAAAGCCATGGCTGAAACAGCGATGCTGTATCCCCTCTTTTTTGACAGGGAAAAGAATCATGAAAGGGAAGAACGGCTCTGGCTCCGACTTACCGGTTTTGCTGTTGCCCTTGGGGTTGGTTTCTGTCTTGGGTATGTCTCTTTTCGTGCTGCCCCCTCTCCCGGAGAAAAGGTTGCTTTCACCAGTCTCCTTGAAGGGTCTACCGTTGTTCGCATGGAGGGGACCCTGTCGGGGGATATCCGTAGAACCTCCTCGGGGAACTGGATGGTGCCGATGCGGGTGCGCTGGGTGTGGAATGGCCGTGGTGTGGGGAGTGCTGCCCGGGGGACGGCCCAACTCCTGGTCCCCAAAGATAGGTTGGGGCAGGGGAAGTTCATAGTTGGATATCCCCTTTCTGTGGAAGGTCAATGGAAAGCCCCTGGGGCCTTCTTTATGGTCCGTTCCTGGAGTTTGAATGTTTCGTCGCCCCTGGAGAAACAAGGGAAGACTGGCACTGGTTGGGGTGCACTATATGAGTCCCTTATCCGGAATCTATCGTCTTTTCGGGCTTCAATCCGTACCTGGATTACCGAGCGTCTTGTCTCGTTTTCCTGGGGGCCCCTGGCCCAGGCCCTCCTCCTGGGGGATCGCAACGAACTGGATGGTACCGTAAGCAGGGCTTTCCGGGAAGCGGGCTGTGCTCCCCTCCTGGCCCTTTCGGGGATGCACCTGGCGGTTTTCTCTTGGCTTTTTTTGTGGGGTGGACAACGCCTGGTGGGGAAGCGGGCGGCCCTCCTTATTTCTACATTTTTTCTCTGGGGCTATGTGTACCTGGTAGGGGCCTCCCCCTCCCTTGTACGGGCGGTTCTTATGCTTACCCTCGCTTCGCTTTGCAAGCTCCAGGGTATCCCCATGGATACCCTCAATATTTTGGCCGCCACCTTTATGGTACACCTTTTGTGGGTTCCCGCCGATGGGAGATCCCTCGCGTTTATGCTTTCCTACCTTGCTCTGGTGGGGCTCCTGGTACTCGCCCCCCGGTGGAACTATTTATTGCGGCCCCGTATATCACCCTTCCTCTTGAATGCCCTTACGGCAAGTATGGGGGCCTTTCTTATGACCGCTCCTGTGGTGATTGCATCTTTTGGGGTTTTGTACCCCGTGGGTATTATGATAAGTCCCATCGTAGGGTTCTTCGTTATGGTATTTATGGTTGGGGCCCTCGGGTTTCTCCTGGGGATCCTTCTTTTCCCTTTTCTATCGTTCTTTTTTCAAAGGGCCCTGGAACTGCTCTATACCCTTATACTGGGACTCTTAAAAATGGCTACCTATTTCCCGGCTGTCACGGTTATGTCAGGGAAGATTGAGGCTGGGGGACTTGTTCTTTTTGCAACGCTTGCGATAAGCCTTCTCTTGGTGTATGGTGAAAGTCGTGGAATCAAAAGAGGAATACCCCGGGCTTTCGACCATCTATGATTCTCCTCGGGCTCTGCGGGCTTTTCTAGAACAGCATGGCCTGGGGATGCAAAAAAAATTTGGGCAGAATTTTTTGATTAACCGGGATGTCCGCCGGCGTCTGGTGGATGCCCTGGAGCTTCCGGAAAACCAACCGCTGGTGTGGGAAATAGGTCCCGGTCTTGGCTGTATGACCGAGTTATTGCTAGAACGGGGCTGCCGGGTCCGGGCGTTCGAGATTGATCGAGGTTTTGCCCGTATATTGCGGGACACCTATGGAAGAAATGAAAACTTTGAATTGATAGAGGGGGATGTGCTGGTTACTTGGCAAGAGGCGATGAAGCAAGAACGGCCAGCCTATTTGCTGGGTAATCTCCCCTATAATATCGCTTCCCTTATCCTTGCCCGCATGATCGAAGGGGGACTCCTCTTTAAGCGAATGGTGGTGCTGGTCCAGCGAGAAATGGCAGAGCGAATGCTGGCCTCCGTAGGGACCGAACAGTATTCTTCTTTTTCGGTGCTCTGTCAGTCCCTGTATACAATTAAGAGTCTTATGATTCTTAAGGGCCCTTCTTTTTATCCTCCTCCCAAAGTGGAATCCCAGGGTCTCCTGCTCACGGCCAGGAAAAATATTGCTTTGGAGAGTTATCCTCCCCTTTACTGGGGCCTTGTTCGGGCCCTCTTTGCATCCCGAAGAAAAACAATTAAAAATAATCTGGAGGCCTTCATGCATATGTCCCATCGGGGAAAAAACATGACAGCCGAAACGGATAGTTCTGCCGCCGCTATTCTTGCGGAAGCGGGGCTCGATCCTTCTCTTCGGGCGGAGAACCTTTCGATCGACCAATTTGTGAACCTTGCTATGACGTTGGAGCGATGCTATGGCTATTCGGGATAACCTGGAACGGATCAAAGAACGGATAGAAGCGGCCTGTCAGCGGAGTGGTAGAAAAAGTAGCGAGATCCGCCTCATGGGGGTGAGTAAATTCCAGAGCCTCTCCGCCATCCAGGAAGCCTGGGAAGCGGGGCTCCGTCTGTTTGGTGAGAGCCGCCTTCAAGAGGCCCGGGATAAGCTAGCAAAGCGGCACGACCTCTTCCCCGGTATGGAACTGCATATGATAGGGCCCTTGCAGCGGAACAAGGTACGGCAGGCCCTGTTGCTTTTTGATTGTATCCAATCCATCGATCGGACTGAGGTGCTAGAGGAAATCGAGAAACGGCACAGCGGAGGACCGCCCATTCCTATCTTGCTAGAACTCCATACGGGGGAAGCTTCCAAAACGGGGTTCCCTACCGTTGATGCCCTCACTGAGGCCGTCGAGTATGTCCTTGCTGGAAGGGCCTGCGTCATCCGGGGGCTCATGACCATGGCGCCCTATACAAGCGACACTTCTCTTGTTCGTCAATCCTTCCGCACCCTTTTTCAGGCAAAGCAGCGGTTATTGCAGCGTTTCCCCGAGGTGGATCTTTCTATTCTTTCGATGGGTATGTCTTCGGATTTTGAGGTTGCCATAGAAGAGGGGTCCACCCTTGTACGCATTGGAACAGCCCTGTTTGGGGAACGGGACAAAAAAGAAGGTCAGTGAAAGGGGGTAGCCCGTGAAAAGCAGACAACGATATGGCGCGGTGGCGATGCTTGTGTTTCTTGTTTGGTATGGGGGGCCTCCTCTTTTTTCGCAAAGTACGGGTGCTGCTGCTTCTCCTACCCCAGAACTCTACAAAAAGGATGAATTTCCCCGGTGGCTTCAGGACCTGCGGCGTTTTGAAGTTATCGCCTTTGGAAGTCTCCCCTTTACTATCTTTTTTGCTACCACGGGCATTGATTCGTACCGCTGGGCTACCAATAACTGGGACCAGCGGTATGCTCCCTGGCCCCTCAAGCCTGCGGGGGCCATCGAAATGGATGAGTCCCAACGGTTTCTTGCCCTCGGTATTGGTATTGGAACCTCCCTTATCATTGCCACAGTGGATTACTTTATTCACACCTACAAACGGCAACGGCAAGAGGTAGAATTGCGGGTTCCTCCGCCGGATATCATCATTGAACAAGAGCCCTGGCCTCCTGCGCAGGGTCAGGAAGAACAAAAACCCGAAAAGTAAGAGGAACGAGGTATAGATGGAACACCTCTCTACGGTAGTAGATGAACGGGCCGGAAAAGGGATGCGGCTCGATCGGTATGTGGCAGAATGCGTGGGGATCCTTTCCCGTTCTCAACTAAAGGCCCGGGGCTGTACTGCCCGCTGTAATGGAAGGGACGTCAAACTTTCCCGGATGGTGTATCCAGGGGATCGCCTCGAATTATGGTGGGAAAGTGCGCCGCCGGCGGACCTTGTGCCCCAGGATATTCCCCTGGATATCCTGTATGAAGATGCTTCTGTGGTAGTGATAAACAAGGCCGCGGGGATGGTGGTCCATCCCGGTGCGGCCCATAGGGAAGGAACCCTCGCCAATGCGATTCTTTTTCGGCGATTACAAAGAATGGCTCAGCAAAATACCTGTATGGTTTCACCGATTCCTGCCAATTCCTCGACAAAAAGCCCTCAAAAAGAAATTGAAGATTTTGCCCTTGAGGAAAGGATGGGCCCTACCGCTTTTTTAGAAAAGCCCCCGCTGAACAACGACAGGGTATCCCTTCTTCCGCCGGTACAGCGCCCCGGTATCGTTCATCGACTTGATAAGGATACCACCGGCGTGCTTATCGCCACCTATGAAGATCAGGCCCTGGCCTTTTTGGCTGCCCAGTTTAAGAATCGCAGCACCCGGAAGACCTACCTCGCGATCCTCCAGGGCTCTCCCCCCGCGCCCCGGGGAAAAATAGAAACCTTCCTTACCCGGGATCCTTCCCATCGACAGCGTTTTACCTGGAGCACTGAACGGGGTAAGCAGGCTATTACTTTTTATCGGGTGCTTCGCCTGTTCCGGGGCTATACCCTGGTAGCCCTGTATCCCCGTACGGGGAGGACCCACCAGTTACGGGTGCATATGAAGTACCTTGGGTGCCCTATTCTGGGGGATCGGTTGTATGGAAAAAAGGATAGTCACTTCCCTGAGGCTTCCCTGATGCTCCATGCCTTTCGTCTTACTATTCTTTTGCCGGGAGAAAAGGATCCCCGGACCTTTGTGGCCCCCCTGCCGGAGACGTTTAAAGGGATGCTCCATCGATTGCGAAAAGAACAGGGAATGACTCCACAGGAAGAAAGGGCCTGGCCCCCCTCCTAAAGGGAAGGGACTTTTCATGATAAGGGATAAAACGATGAACCCCTGGATACAGGAAGGTGAGCCCCGGATAGTGTATGAAGAAGAAGCGTTCCTCGTAGTGTATAAACCATCCCGCCTGCATACGGTTCCCCTGGATAGGGAAGAGCAGAACACCCTCCTTGCCTGGTGTGCCCGGAGATATCCCGAGGTTCTGGAGATTAAAGGGAAAAAGCCCATTGAAGGGGGCGTATTACACCGACTGGATTATGAAACCCAGGGGCTTGTCCTGGTTGCAAGGACCCAGGCCTTTTACGATGCCCTGCAACAACAACAGGAAGAAGGTTTGTTCATAAAGGACTATGAGGCCCTCTGTGCTTCTCTGAGAGAAAACAACCCTCCTGTGGCCGGGTATCCCCCGGCTCCTCCTGAAAGTAAAAGAAAGGTAGAAGAGTGGACGTTCCCCTTTGTAATACAGAGTGCTTTTCGGGCCTATGGCCCTGGCCGCAAGGAAGTGCGCCCCCTGCTTACTCAGAAGGCGCAGCCCTTTTCTTCTCTTCGTCGTTCCGCTGCCCTTGATGGGGGAGTTCCCTACGAGACGGAGATCCTTTCGGTTACAAGTCAAGGTGCTGATCGCTTTTTGTTTTCGGTCCGTATCCGTCGGGGTTTTCGCCATCAAATTCGGGTTCACCTGCGATGGCTAGGCTATCCTATTCTGGGGGATGTTCTGTATGGTGGCGCTTCGTGGGAAGAATCCATCCTCGCCTTGCGTTCGTGGCGGATTTCATTCATCCATCCCCAACGAGGTGAACCCTGTTGCATAAACTGGCCTTCACAGGAGAATCTATGATGTGGAAACAGCGGTTAACGCCATCTTTGTTTTATATTTCCTGTAAGGGCTGGGCCGTGAAAGCCGAATCGACCTCCGTATTAAAGCGGATTTCGTGGGTAATTCCTTTGTTAATCCTGGTTTTCCAACTACCTTTTAATTGTTGTTCTACGAGGTTCTTTACCAGAATATAGCCTAAGGAGCTTTCTGGTTTTGCCCGATTAATAAGGCGGCGGGGAGCTTCTTTTACATGCCCATTATCAGAAATGGTGATAATAACTTCGTTCCCCGTCGTTTGTCCTTCAATGATGATCCGTTTGCTCGGAGCATCAACTTCGAAACCTGCCTTATGAATATCTGATACAATTTCGTTTAGAACTAAACTAAGAATTGTGGCCTGATTAATGGAAAGAAAAATTACAGGGACTTTGATAGAAACCTGTACGCCATCATCAAAAAGGGCATCTAATCCTTCTATTAAACGTCGTATGGCTTCCTGAAGGGGAAGACGGTCAACTTCTCCGTCTTCAGAAATACACTCATGAACGGCCGCAATAGCCATGATTCTGGTTCGGGCTTCTTCCAACACCTCTTCGGGACTTTCGTCATGGAGGGAGCTAATCTGAAGCGATAAAAGGCTTAAAAGAATCTGCAGATTGTTTTTTACCCGGTGATGTACCTCCCGAACGAGGATGCTTTTTTCTTCCAGGGCCTTCCGCAGTTGCATCTCCGTGTTTTTTTGCTCCGTAATATCTTCTATGGTGAGAAAGGAGAAGTTCAGGTGTTTGACGTTGTACTGGAGTCCCTGAATAGCCGCTTTCAGGTATTTCCTCCCAATAAGGTGAAAATTGCGGTGGATTTCTATCACGACCGGTTCGGTGGTTGGTTTTACGCTGAGGAGGCGATTCATTTCTTCGAAGTTAAAAAAACCATCGGAAATCCGTAGGAACGGTTGTCCCAGCACCATGCCGGGGGTAAGGTTAAAGAGATCGTAAAAGGCCAGATTGGCGGAGATAACTTTTCGGTTCTCGTCAAGCACCACCAGAGGATGTTTTACCGAATCGATGATACTTTCTGCATAATCCAGGGCGTCCCGGGATTTTTTTTCTGCCCACTTCCTTTCGATAATTTCTGTTTTAAGTTGATTAATGAGCCGCAGAATATCCTCATCGTATTTTATATCGATACCACTTCCATTTTCATCCATGAAAAAAGCCCTTCCTTGTAGCAGACGAAAGCGGTACAGAATACCTGACCTTCTCTTACTATACCGGCACTTTGGGAAAAAGGCAAGTTTTTTGGATTTTTGATAAAAAATTACGCTACTTTCGTTATTTAAAGATATGCATCAAGATCGACTTTTTATCTCTTCTCCCTTGATGAGTAACTAAGAAAAGGGTGTTTTTCTCTACCTCTGATTGTGGGGCCCCAATTCCAAAGAATTTTACAAAGCTACCTTTTTCCTTTATCTGGGTCTCCCAATGGAGCTCCCAAAAAATACCTTCGGGCCTCGGCAGCCAGATAAAAGGAGCCACACACGAGAAGTGCCTTCCCCTTCTCGTGTGCTTTGTGGATTGCCAGGTTAATTGCCGCATCGGTCTCCTCCAGGGTTTTAAAGGACCCCCCGCTTTTCCGAAAGGCCTCCTCCATCCGGGGGAGGTCACTCTTTTTAAAATTTCCAGGCCTGGTGAGGATAATCTCGCGGAAATGGGGTGCCAGAATATTGGCCATGCTTTCTACGTCTTTGTCGGCGGCACATCCAAATAAAAGGATGTTCCCTTCCCCATAGAGGGTGCAAAATGTGGTAAGACAGAGCTTGATGCTCCGGGGAGTATGGGCCCCATCAAGGATAACCTCGGGGTCTTCGTGTATCCGTTCAAAACGAGCAGGAAGGGAAAGGGAGGAAAGCTCTGAAAGAAGGGCCGTCCACTCCGTATCAGGAAAAATCCTATACAGGGCTGCGAGGGCCTGGAGGGTGTTCCAGGCCTGAATCTCCCCAATAAGGGGAATCGAAAGGTTCTGAGGGTGGGCCCTCAGGTTTTCTGGCCAAAGATGGGATGTTTCCCCTTCCTTTACTTTCCAGGTCCATTGGGTTCCCCGGGGAGAAATGTGGATTTCTTTTACCTCCACCATGTCAGGAAGATAATAGAGGGGGGCCTGTCGTTCTTGAGCGATAGATTGAAACACCGACAGGGCTTCTGCTTGCTGAGGAGCAAGAACTACCGGTTTCCCCTTTTTTATGATCCCCGCCTTTTCTCCTGCGATGGCTGCGATGGTGTTTCCTAAATATGCCGTATGCTCGAGTTCGATGGGTGTAATCACCGATACCAGGGGGTTTACAATATTGGTGGCATCGAGCCGACCTCCCATGCCTACTTCCACCACCATAATGTCTACCTGGGCCCTGCGGCAACAGAGGAAAAAGAGCAGGGTACAGAGTTCAAAAAAAGTGGGGGCCTCGCCATTCCCCCTGGTGGGATCAAAGAACTGGGGGTATGCTACCGGAGCTTTTTCCACGATCTGCCGCAGTTCTTCCCCCGCTGCGCAATAGATATCTTCCTCAAAAAAACGATCTGCCAGGCCTATCCGTTCCCGGTAATCGCTTACATGGGGTGAAAGATAACGACCGGTGCTAAGACCGGATCTCTGGAGCAACGAGGCTATGATGGTACTTACGGACCCCTTTCCTTTGGATCCCGCCACATGGATTACCGGAGCGCATTTTTCAGGATGTCCTGCGAGTTCCGCCATGGCTTCCATCCGGTCCAGCCGAAAGGGGCGGCTCGAGGGAATCTTTTCATAGTTGGTAAAGGATTCTATCCACAAAAAAACCTGTTCGCTACTCGTAAAGGGGGATCCGTATGCCATGATGGCCTATCTTTGGGTATTTTTTCCTTTTTGACAAGGCCACTGCCTATGTTTGGGGGAAGGGCCCGGGTGTTTTATATGACGCTTTTCCCTTGGGCCAGGGCTTACCAATCTGACCCACCTTATACATTGCCAAAAGACGGAGCTTTCGGTAGTATAGGGTTTTATGAGTATGGTGGAGCTTCCGGAAAGGTTGGTGGGTGTCCCCATCCATATGGTGGGTATAAAAGGAACGGGTATGTGTGCCCTGGCAGAATTGCTTTCTGCGCAGGGAGCCCGGATCCGGGGGTCTGACACGGCCGACCAATTTTATACGGATGCCATTCTTAAGGAATTACGCATCCCGGTGCAGGAGGGCTTTTCGGCCCAGAACCTTTTACCCGACACAAAACTGGTGATCCATTCGGCGGCCTATGACCCGGGAAGTCATGTGGAACTCCTCCGAGCCCGAGAGATGGGGATTCCTATCATAAAATACACCGATGCTCTGGGAGCCTATTCTCGTCGTTTCGATTCGTCGGCGGTGGCGGGGGTGCACGGGAAAACCACCACCACTGCCCTGGTAGGGACGATCCTTAAGGAGCTTAACCTTCCCGCCCAGGTTCTTGCGGGAAGTGGGGTTAGCAATTTTAATAACCGTTCTACCCTTATTCTGGGAAATACCTTCTTTGTGGCAGAAACCTGCGAATATCGACGACATTTTCTGGCCTTTTCTCCGCGCCGGATCCTTTTAACCAGCGTAGAAAGCGATCATCAAGACTATTATCCTACCTATGAATCTATCCGGGATGCCTTTGTGGAATATGCTCAACGGCTGCCCCAGGGAGGGCTGCTCATCTATTGTTATGATGATGCCGGGGCCCGGGACGTGGCCGATCGGATTGGGGCGCTCAGGCCGGATATTCAACGTATCCCGTACGGGAAAACTGCGGAAGGCCCCTTTGGGGTTACCGCCGTCCGCCAGGGAGAGGAGTGTACCCTTTTTAGTCTGCGAGGAATGGAGGGGGAGTTTTCGCTCTCCGTTCCTGGTTTCCATACGGTGCTCAACGCGACGGGGGCCATCGCTCTGGTAAGCTCCCTCCTCGCTACCTTTGATGGGAAGGCCGATGGTTTTACAGAGATTCTGCCCGAGCTCTGGACCGCTTCCCGTCTGGAGGCCCTTCGGCGAGGCTTGGCCTCGTTTCGGGGAAGTCGGCGGCGGAGCGAACGGATCGGCGAGGCCCAGGGAATCCTTATCATGGATGATTACGCCCATCATCCTACGGCAATTAAAACGACCCTGGCGGGACTTCGGGCCTTTTATCCCCGGCGTCGCCTGATTGTAAGCTTTATGAGTCACACCTACAGTAGGACCGCTTCCCTCCTGGATGAGTTTGCCGCATCCTTCTATGATGCGGATATGGTGCTGCTCCATGCCATTTATCCCTCTGCCCGGGAAACCTATACGGGCGGGGTAACAGGAAAGACCCTTTTTGAGCGGGCCGCTTCCCTGTACCCAGCGGTGTACTATTTTGACGATCCCCTCGAGGCCCTTCCTTTTTTGCAAAGGACCTTACGACCGGGGGATCTTTTTATTACCATGGGAGCAGGGGATAATTGGAAACTGGGAAGGGCCCTGTACGAAGCGTTACGAAACCAGGAAAAAACCGGGGAAAACTAAAACGGGCCTTTACAAGCTTACAAAGATGGGAAAGGACTATCGTAGTAAGAATGGTGAAGTACAGGGGCGAGGAGGAATGATGTGAAAAGTATGACAGGATACGGCTATGGAGAACAAACCGCCGATTTTGGAAGCCTTTCGGTAGAACTTCGGGGCTACAATAGCCGTTTTCTCGAGCTGAATATCAACCTTCCTTCTTCTCTTATGGTTTTTGAGCAACCCATTCGGGAATACCTGGCGGACCATTGCGAGCGGGGCAAAGTGGAGGTGACGGTACGACTGCGGGAACTTGTCTCTGAGAGCGAAGTGGTGGTGGATACCCCTATGGCCCTCTCCTACTATAAGGCATTACAGGAATTGAGCGCGGCCCTCGGTCTTGGAGAAACTCCACGACTGGCTACCATTGTCAGCATGGAAGGGGTGCTCCAGGTAGAAAAAAAGCGGGATCCCGAGCGGTATCGTCCTTTTCTGAATCAGGCCCTGGAAGAGGCGATGCGTCAGTTTGAAGCCCAGCGGGCCCGGGAAGGGGAGGCTACCGCCGAGGATATCCTTCGGCATGTAGGAACCATCGAAACATCCCTTGCCACGGTACAAACACATGCGCCCCAGCTGGAAGAACATATCAAGAAAAACCTGCGTCAGCGGTTTCAGGAAGTGATGGGGGATCTGGTGGATGAAAACCGCATCCTGACAGAAACGGCGGTACTTCTCATGAAGTATACCATTTCGGAGGAAATAAGCCGCCTTATGACTCATCTTAAGGAATTCCGCCGGGAACTCAAAGAAAATCCTGCGCCAGGGAAAAAGCTTGATTTTCTTTGCCAGGAAATGAATCGGGAAGTAAACACCATCGGAAGTAAGAGTCCCCTCATTGAAGTAAGCCAGGCGGTGGTGGCCATGAAGGATGCCCTGGAAAATATCCGGGAACAGTTAAGGAATGTGGAATGAAGGCAGTTCAGGACCTACGGATCGCTATTTCCGGGAAGAGTGGCTGTGGCAATACCACGGTGAGCAGGCTTCTGGCAAGCCGTCTCGGGCTCCGGTGCATCAATTTTACCTTTCGGAACCTGGCCCAGGAACAGGGGCTCTCCCTCGAAGAGGTGTTGCGCCGGGCTAGTACCGATGATTGGTGGGACCGGGAAGTGGATCGCCGACAGGTGGAGCTTGCCCGGCAAGATGGGGGCTGTGTGCTTGGTTCCCGGCTGGCTATCTGGATGCTCCCCGAGGCGGATCTCAAGGTGTACCTCCGGGCTCAGCCGGAGGTACGGGCCCAACGGATTCAACAACGGGAGGGGGGCGACCTCGAGACCATAACCCGGTTTACCCTGGAACGGGACCGGCAGGATCGGGAACGGTACCTCCGGTTATATGGGATTGATAATGATGTGTATGATTTTGCGGATCTTATCATTGATGTGGATCAGCCCGGCCCGGAAGAGATTGTGGAACAGATAGTGAAAGCCCTTTCTCAACGGGGATATGGTCCCCTTCCGGGCCAATCCCCCTGATTTCTGTGCGAGCCTGTATGGAACAGGAACAGAAAGAGCTTTTAGAAGCCTTTACAAGCGCCGTGTGGTCCCATTTTAAGGAAGCGGGACGGGATTTCCCCTGGCGGAGGACTGTCCATCCCTGGGGTGTCCTTGTTTCGGAGGTGATGCTCCAACAGACCCAGACCGAACGGGTGGTGCCCTATTACGAACGGTGGATGCAACGCTGGCCCCGGCCAGAGCTGCTCGCAGCGGCCCCCTTCCCGGAGGTGCTTAAGGAGTGGTCAGGCCTGGGCTACAATCGACGGGCCCGGTACCTTCAGGAAGCGGCCCGCCGTATTACTGAACACTATGGAGGACTGGTCCCCGCTTCTGTGCACGAACTGGAACGGCTGCCCGGCATCGGACCGTATACCGCCCGGGCGGTGGCTTGTTTTGCCTACAATACCCCCGAAGTTTTTATCGAAACCAACATCCGGGCGGCGGTGCTCCACTTCTTTTTTCAAGATCGGGAGGGTGTGCCGGATCAGGAACTGGTGCCCATCCTGGAGGCGGCCCTGGACCGAGAACGGCCCCGGGAGTGGTACTGGGCCCTTATGGATTACGGGGCGGCCCTTAAGAAAATTCTCCCCAATCCTTCTCGAAAGAGCGCCCACTATAATCGCCAAAGCCCCTTTAAGGGGTCCCGTCGTCAAATTCGAGGGGCCATTCTCCGTATTCTTTCCCGGGAAGGGGCCCTTACCCTGGAAGAACTGGAACAGCATGCTGGCTACGAAAGGACCCGGCTTGCTTCGGTCCTCCAGGACCTGCAAAAGGAATCCTTTGTTGCCGAATCGGAAGGGCAGTATCGCATTGCCAGTGGAGCACCCGAGAGGTAAGAGCCGCTGGTTTTTTAAGGGCCCTGGTTTCTCTACCTCGATTCTCCCTTATGGACAGAATGGCCCTGATAGGGTAAGGTAAACATATGTTTGTTTCGGTAGTGCTGGATCCTGGTTCAGAAGAGCGGGCCCGCGAACTGGCCAACATCATTGCCCAGTATGGCTTTGAGAAGGTTCAACGGGGAGTATGGGAATCGGCTCTGATACATCCGGATACCCTTGTTCGCCTTAAGTACGATCTTGACCGGGCTACCGATGCCTTTGATAGAATCAGGATATACCAGTATCCGGTGGAAGGGACCCTGGTGATTTCATACCTGAAAGATAAAAAATGGCAAAAGTTGGTCTCCCGTCCGCCGGCACAAAAATAAGACCCCATAATCATCGTCTAGATAGAAAGGAGTAAGAATCGTATGTTGCTCATCGAGTTAGGGTCTCCTATTCAAGCTTTAAAGGCCCGTATCATGGATACCTGGAGGCGTCTTTGAAGCATCGGGAATAGCACAAAAGATACAGGTCCTAGAGACAAGGACCCAAGAATCGGACTTTTGGAATGACCAGGAAGGGGCCGAAAAGGTCCTGGCAGAACTGAAGGGCCTTAGGAATCGGTACGAACCGTGGAAAAAGTTAGTGCAAGAGGTGGAGGACCTGGAGGTGCTTCACCAGCTTGCGGAGGCAGAGGGGGATGAATCCCATGCGGCGGAAATAGAGCAGACCCTTCGGGACCTAGAAAGTCGCTTTGAAAAGCTCAACATCGTGGAACTCATGTCCGGTGAGGTGGACGAAAAGGGGTGCTTCCTTACGGTTCATGCGGGGGCGGGAGGAACCGAAGCCTGTGACTGGGCCCGGATGCTCTACCGCATGTACCTGCGATGGGCCGAACGGCGGGGCTTCCAGGTGGAAGAACTGGATCTCCTAGAAGCCGAAGGGGGCATTAAATCGGTGACCGTCCAGATCGAAGGCCCCTATGCCTATGGATACCTGAAGGGGGAGTCAGGTGTCCATCGGCTTGTGCGGATATCTCCCTTTGATGCGAACGCCCGCCGTCATACCTCCTTTGCTTCGGTGTATGTGTTTCCTCTCCTGGATGATTCGGTGGAAGTGGAGATTCGCCCTGAGGACCTACGGATCGATACCTATCGTTCCGGGGGTGCCGGGGGCCAGCATGTGAACAAAACGGACAGTGCGGTCCGCATTACCCATATCCCCACGGGAATTGTGGTGGCCTGCCAGAATGAACGGAGCCAGATAAAGAACAAGGCCATCGCCATGAACATGCTCAAGGCCAGGCTCTATGAATACTACCGGGCCGAAAAAGAAAAGGAACACGAAAAATTTGCCCAGGAGAAAAAGGACATCTCATGGGGTAACCAAATCCGAAGCTATGTGTTTCAGCCATATACGCTGGTAAAGGATAACCGTACCAAGATAGAGGTGGGAAATATTCAGGCCGTCATGGACGGAGATATCGATATATTTATCGAGGGGTATCTGCGGTTTGTGTGGCAATCTAATCAGCATGCCCAGTAAAAAACTTCGACGCCTCTTGATACTCCCCTGGTTTTTCATGGTGGGGATGGGGCTGTGGGGGGGCCAGGAAGAAAGGTCCCCCTGGGTCCTTCAGCTTACCGCCTTGGATACGGCTTCTTTGCAGGAATCTCAGCGCTATCTGGGGGCAGTTATTATGAGGGAACTCCGGTCCTACCTTTCAGAGCTTTCTGAACGGGAGCGGAGTGCCGAGGAACTACAACGTTATCAGCGAAAGCTCCAGCAGGAGAGAATCCAGCAGCTTGCCAAAGAAATTGCGAATAAGCGCTCAGAGCGGGATGCCCTTCTTTTTAAGGGTCTTGGGTCATCAAAATACGAAGAAGAACGAAAAAAGATTGATCAGACCCTTGCGGAATTGCAAAAGAACCTCGCCGCTGCTCAGGAAGCCTTTCCGCTTCCCCCAAACCCTGTTCCTCTCAAGGTGCTCCCTGCCGGGACGGAAGATACCTTCCCTCCTATGCCGAAAGAAGGAGAGCGCCGCTCCTATTGCAAAGAAAAAAAAGTAGATGCCCTGCTGGGCGGATTTCTTCAGTCCTTTTATGGGCGGTGGAAGCTTTCCCTGTCCCTGTACAGTGCCCTGGAGGACCGAATCATCTATGAAGATGTAGTCGCCTTTGCCACGGAGGATCAGGAACGGGCCTTGGAAGCGGTGGTGTATGAATTGTGGAGGGTTCTTTCTGGTAAAGACCTAGGGGTTCTGGAAATCCAGGTAGAACCTAAGGATGCCTCGGTTATCGTGGACGGTATCCCTTTCCCCTCGGGGAGCCGTCTTGTGGGGCCACCCCGGACCTTCAATCTCCTCTTTCGGGTCCCGGGCTATTATCTCTATAGCCTTTCGGTAGACCGGGCTTCCGGGGCCCTCACCAGGGTGGCCCTTTCCTTAAAACCCCTCTCGTTGCAGGCCCTGTCGGTAGAAACAAGCCCCGAACAGTCCCGGGTGTACCTCGGGGGCCTCTATGTAGGCACCACGCCCCTTTCCCTTACTCTTGCCCCGGGGGCGCTCGAAGCCATCCAACTGGTGAGTCCCGACGGAAAGGAACAGACCCTGGTGACCCGCCTTGAGTATGATCGGCCAGCACCTCAGGGTATCAGCTGGCAGTTTGCTTCTGAGAAAAAGGATCCCCCTTCGGTGGAGGTTACGCGGAAACGGTTTTATCAGGCCTTTGGCCGTTTTTGGCTTGCCCTGCCGATGGCTTTTTTGCTGAATGGGATATATCAAAATTATGTTATCGCGGTAGAATACCAGGGTCTGTATAATCTCCTTGGCGATGCCCAGCGGACCTACTATGTGTCAGCCGGGGCCTGGGTAGTGACGGGAATCTTCCTGGCAGAGTCCCTCTATCATCTTAATAGGTATATTGATGGGGTGACCCAACAAACGGTGCCCCTTGTGGAGCCCCGATGAAGGGTTTTAGGATGCAAAAAAGATTGGATGATGCGGGTATGATGAATCCATAGCGATGAAAGAGGAGTGTAGCTTTTTATGGGACTGGGGAGCTTTGCGGAAAAACTAAAACAGCTTATTCAGGGAAGTCGGGGTATTTCGGAGGACTTTTTTGAACACCTTGAGGATTACCTTGTCGAGGGAGACCTGGGGGCCCAGGAAAGTGTTTCTGTGGTGGAAAAACTCCGCATCCGCTGTAAGAAGGAAGGCCTCTCTGAGGCGGGGGAAGTCCGGCAACTTTTGGCAAGAATTCTTGTGGAAGAACTGGATCCTCTCTATAAAAATCAAGGTCCCCTTTTGAATCCACAAGAACGGGGTGTTTTTCTTATTTTGGGGGTAAACGGGGTAGGAAAAACCACCAGCTGTGCTAAACTGGCGGCCCGCTATCAAAAAGAGGGCCGAAAGGTAATCCTGGCGGCGGCGGACACCTTCCGGGCGGGGGCCATAGATCAACTTAAAATCCATGGGGAGCGGTTACATCTTCGGGTGGTGGCCCACCAGAGTGGGGGGGATCCGGCGGCGGTGGTCTACGATGCCCTTGAAGCGGCCCATGCCCAGCAGGCAGAACTGGTCATTGCCGATACGGCGGGGCGGATGCACACCAAAACCGCCCTGGTAGAGGAATTGAAAAAGATCGATCGGGTTATTGCTTCCCGCGCAGGGGATTGGATTTCTCGGAAGATCCTCGTTCTGGATGCCACCACCGGAAGGAATGCTCTTTCCCAGGCAGAGGTGTTTCACCAGGCGGTACACCTGGATGGGGTAATCCTGAGCAAGTATGATTCTACCGCCCGGGGAGGGGTGGTGTTTCCCCTGGGCCGCCAACTTTCACTGCCCATTCTTTTTTTAGGAGAAGGGGAACGATACGAAGACTTAAGGCCCTTTCAACTAGAACGTTTTGTAGGGGAATTCGTGGGGCTGGCATAGATCCTATGGGGATAGAACGGGCTTTCCGAGGGTTTGATTATTCCTCCAGAGGCATCGCCCTTGTGGCAATGTGGGGGCTCTTCATCCTCTTTCCCCTTGCCGCAGAACGGTGGTACCTCTCCAATGCGGCGGGAATCCCTCTGCGGGAAGTTCCTGCCCTGGTGGCTCAAAAGCAGGAGTATGCCCTGCGGGTAGACTGGGCCGCCCCTTCCTTACTAGCGAAGGAACTGCGGGAACGGTATTTCCCCCAGATGGCCCAACTTGAAAAGGCGGAGCTCTTTCATCGGGGGAAGCCCATTCTGATGCGGTATCGTATCTACGATGCCTCCCTGGGGTTGCTCGGACGAGTTCAGGAGGATCAGTATAACCGTCGTTTCGTCGAAGTCCTTGATGTCCAGGGACGGCGTCGTATCGAAGAGTGGAGTGAAAGAAAAGCTCCCGAGGGAGGGGCGGAAGCCCAAAAACAGGAGGAAAATTTCTACGAGGGACTGGTGGCCTATTATACCTATGATGGCTCTGTGCTGGTACAGGGAGATGTCCAGGATCTTCGTGGAAAAACCCTGTGGAAAGATCGGTATCGATATGATCGAACAGGGGCACTCCGTGCCGTGTATCGGGAATACGCCGATACGGGGGAAAGGGAGAATATTTCTTTTGTATCCCTTTTAGGTTTAGGGAATGACCCCATCCCTTCTTCCGAGAAGGGGTCCCTTGGCATTGGTATGGCTGAAAGAGAACAGGGAGTCAAAAAAAGCGAGGTAAACCTGGATTCCCGCGGCAGGGTACTGGAAGAAAGGCAACTGGATGAAAAGGGTGCCCTGGTGGTGACGGTGTACAATCGCTGGGATTCAGATCGTCTTGTAGAACAACGGCGGGTTTACCCCGATGGCCGGGAAAGCCGCACCTCCTATCAGTATGATACGGAAGGACGTCTTACGGAAGAACGGAACTATCAGCAGGGTGTTCTGGAACGGCGGGTGTTCTATCAGGGAGAACAGGAAGTGGAAGAACTGTATCAGAATGGAAAAACTATTCTGCGCATTGTCCGGGAAGGGGGCGTAAAAGTTCGGGAAGAGTGGCCCGGGAGGAGGAGGTAACGTCCATATGGGAAAAGCCTGGATTGTATTTGTGGCTGGACGCTACCTTGGGGGGGGACCTAAAAAAGGCGGCCGCTCCCGTTTCTTTTCCCGTTTTTTCGCCATCGGGGGAATTGCCACGGGGGTGTGCGCCCTTCTTATCATCCTTTCGGTGATGAATGGTTTTCAACTGGGGTTTATAGAAAGCATTTTGGAAATAGCCTCCTATCATCTTAGAAGTGTGCTCCCGGAGGACGAGGCGACAAGGGACCAATTGATGAGCTATCTTGCTCAGGATAGCCGTATTCGATCTACCACACCCTTTATAGAATTCCAGGGACTTATAAAAGGTTCCCGACGTAATCCCCAGGTTTGCGTGGTCCGGGCTCTGGATGGTAGGAGGGCCCAGGAAGACAGGGGTTTTCTTAAAAAACTCCACATAGAAGAGGGAAGCTTTGATCTTTCTCAACCAAACAGTATCATTCTTGGGGCCGAGTTGGCCCGTTCCCTGGGGGTCTCGGTGGGGGATCGGCTTACCCTTTTCTGGTTGGTTGGGGATCTCGGGGAAGAAGGGAACCCGGCGGTTCATGAGTTTCTTGTGACCGGCCTTTTCCGCTGTGGTTACTATCAGTACGATGCAGCCTGGGGCTTTATTCCCTATGAAAACGGTCTTTCCCTGGTGTCTTCGGCTACCCGCCCGGTGATAGGGATAAAACTTACTGATCCCTATCGGGAGGGGGAAGTTTTATTTTCACTTAAAAAACTGTTTCCATCCCTGCATAGTGAATCCTGGCGGGATTACAATAGGGCCTTCTTTCAGGCCCTCCGAACTGAAAAGTCCCTGATGTTTTTCCTGGTAGCCCTTATTTTTCTTGTGGTGGGCCTTAATATTTTTCAGAGCCAGCGTCGGGCCCTGCTGGAACGACAGGAGGAACTAGCCCTATTTCAGGCTATCGGGGCTTCTCCTCGGGCCATTCGGATGATTTTTACCTTTGAGGGGCTGCTCATCGGCTGCGGGGGCGCCCTTATAGGGTTGTTCCCCGGGGTGTTAATTGCCTTTAATATAGGGCCTTTTTTTACTTTTTTGGAAACTGTGGTTAATGGGGTCCTCAAAGGGCTTGCCTGGGGAATTTCGTTGTTTACCGCACATCCCATAGAAATGGGCACCTTTGGTATTTTTTCTCCTCAGATTTTCTATCTTAAAACGGTTCCAAGCCGACTCCTTCCTCTGGATATCCTTTTGATTTTACTCTTCCCTATAGTGGTTTCCACCCTGGCGGCCTTCCTGGCATCCCGGAAAATCACTACCCTACGCCCTGCGGAGGTTCTGCGTTATGAATGAAAATGCTTCTCTTCCTTGTATAACGATCCGTCACCTTTACAAGTCCTATGACTCAGGTTCAGAGCGCCTTGCTATTTTGCAGGACCTTTCCCTTGATGTTTTTCCCGGCGAGTCGGTGGCTATTACGGGCGAAAGTGGGTGTGGTAAAAGCACGCTCCTTAATATTATGGGCTCCCTTGATCGGGCCGATGCGGGAGAAGTGGTGGTAGGGCCCTATGAACTTCATCGGATGAAGGAACAGGAACTCTATCGGTATCGATCCCGGGATGTGGGATTTATCTTTCAATTTCATTATCTCCTTAAGGATTTTACGGCCCTGGAAAATGTGATGCTTCCCGCCTTTATGGCGGGGGAATCCAAACGGCAAGCCATGGAGCGGGCTCGCCAGTTACTTACGGAAGTAGGTTTGGAAGAGCGGATGCACCATTATCCTTCCCAGCTTTCAGGGGGAGAGCGTCAACGGGTAGCGGTAGCCCGGTCTCTCATCAATATGCCCCTACTGGTGTTGGCGGATGAACCCACGGGAAATCTGGATCCCCGCAATAGTGCCCTGGTAATAGAACTCCTCTTTGCAATTACCGGCAAACATAACCGCACCCTGGTGCTCGTTACCCATGATCAGCACATTGCCGCCCGGGCCCACAAACGTTACGTGCTCCGGGAGGGGGCCCTTCATCCGACATCAGAGGTTCCTGTATGACGAGAGAGGGGTTTCGTTGGTATTGTGCCATCCGCTACCTCTGGGGAAAAGAACGGGATGGGGGCCGTTACCTGCGGGGTGCGGGAATCAGCATTGCCATCAGTATGATTCCCATTATAGTAACCCTCATCGTGTCGGATGGAATGATTCAGGGTATTACCGATCGTTTCCTGGAACTGGGAACGGGGCATGTACAGATTTATCCCTATATAAGGGCTGAGGAAGGGGAAAATGACCCCATAAAGGCCTTTCTCTCTCAGAAAAATGGGGCGGAGCGATCGTCTGCGGAACCCCTTATCACTGGGTACTGGCGAGAAGTCCAAAGCCTCGGGATTCTGGTGGGGCCAAAGGGAAAAAGTGGCGCCCAGCTTCGGGCCGTTAGTGAACCCTTCCTGGAAAATCAGGGAAGTAAACGGTACCTTACCCTTGTGGCGGGGGAACTTTCTTTTAAAGGAGCGGGGGAGTGTCTGTTAGGAAGTACCATCGCAGGGACCATTGGCGCCACGGTGGGGAGCACCGTTCGGCTGATGACCCTGCGGACCGGCGCTGATGGGAGCCTTATCCCCCGGGTGACGAGCCTTACGGTTCGGGGCATCGTCCAGGCGGGATATCGGGAACTTGATGAACTCTGGTGCTTTGTTCCCCTTTCCCTTGAGTCTCGCATTGTGACTCCCGAAAATTCCCGGACATTTTATATGATAAAGACCGAAAACCCCTATGGGAATCTAGAAGTCCTGGTCCAGGACCTGCAGGAATATTTAGGAAGTGGCTATGGGGTCTACTCATGGAAAGAGTTGCTTGCCACCCAGTATGCCTCTTTTAAGGCGACCCAGCAATTACTTCTTTTTATTATGACCCTCATCATGATCGTGGCCTCTTTCCATGTGACGGCCGCCACCACCATGCTCGTGATAGATAAAAACCGGGAAATCGCAATTCTTAAAGCCTCCGGTGCAAGCCCAAAAGATATTGAGGGCATTTTTATTCGATCGGCCCTGATCACCGTGATGATGGGGGCTCTGGTGGGTATCGCCATTGGCCTTGGAATTGGGTATACTATAAATGAGATTCTTCAAGGGGTGGAGATTGTTATTAATACAGTCAGAGGGTTTTTTCATGGAGAACCCCTCCACCTTCTTAATCCATCCTATTACCTGGTGGAAATTCCGGTAATAATCCGCTGGCCCATGGTCCTGGGAATATACGGGGCGGCGGTGCTTATTGGTACCCTTGCCGGCTGGGGGCCGGCCCGAAGGGCAGGGGCCATTTCGCCGGTAGCAATTTTGCAAAAACAATGATCTTCTGGCACCAGAAAGAGGGAGCGAACAATCATGAAATGTGATATATGTAGAGAGCGTCAGGCTGTTGTGTTTATCCATCAGGTTGGGAGCGAGGGCCCAACAGAACTTCATTTGTGTGAAGAATGTGCAAAAAGTCATGGCCTTGTACATCTTTCAGAGGATGTCGGGAAGGCCCTTATGGAACTTCTCAAGAATTTTCCCCAAACGGTTCGAAACAGTCGAGGAAAAAAGGGAACGGGAAACGAATTCTGTCCCTTTTGTGGTACCACCTGGCGGGATCTTCAAAAATCCCAGCGGGCCGGATGTGCCCGCTGCTATGCCATATTTAAAAACCTTTTAAAGAAAGAAATTATCTCTTATGGGAAAGAAGGGGGATACAAGGGCCGTCTTTCAGTTTCTCTCCGCAATCAGCAGAATCGGCAGAGTGAGCTAGAACGGCTACGGAAACTGTTGCAAGAGGCCCTTGAAAAAGAGCGATATGAGGAAGCGGCCCAGTATCGGGACGCAATTCAACAGTTAGAACAAGGAGCATAACCCTATGGAGCCTTCGCTGGTGCTGCCCTGGTTTTCTTCGAGTGCTCCTCAGGATGTGGTCCTGTACAGCCGTATAAGTATCCGGAGAAACCTGGAGGGCTTTCCGTTCCCTGCCCGGCTTCCGGAGGTGGAGCGAAAACCCCTGCGAGAAAAGCTCAAGGCCGCCATTGCTCAGGTAGATACCTCTTTTCATCCTGTAGAATCGGATACTCATAACCTTTTCCCCGGGAAAGATGCAGGGGGGCTTACTCTTCTTTCTTCCCCCGCCGTACGGGAACTCTATCCTCTTTTCCCTTTTTCGGTCCCCGAAGATGAGGGGGCCTGTATATGGCGGCCCGCAGGAAATTTGTATTACCTTGGCGGGGAAGATCACTTGCAGGTCGTGTTCACCCAGGGTGGGGTTTCCTTCCGTTCGTTGTGGAAAGACCTTGTTCAGATCGATGAAGCCCTTGATAGAACGCTTCAGTGGGCCTGCCATGAGGAATTCGGTTTTTTAACTTCCGATGTTAGCCTCTGTGGCGCGGCTATGACGCTGGAAGCCCTGGTTTTTATCCCCGCTATCCTTGCAAAGGAACTGTTTGAACGGATCTCAGGGAACCTGGTAAGCAAGGGTATTGAATTAGTCTTTCTGGATACTGTCTGGGGAAGGGGAGAACAGGGCAGTTCAGAGAACACGGAGGATCATCTTCCCCTGGTGAATTTGCGCTTTTCTGTCCCCGCCGGGATGAGTGAAGAAGAGGCCCTCGCCTTTTTTGAGGAACACCTTGAAAAAGTGGTGCTTACCGAGCGGAAGGCCCGACACTATCATCTGGAAGAGGAAATGGAAGAACTACAGGATGGGGTGGCTAAGGCCCTAGCGGTGCTTCGTGCTGCCCTTCTCCTTGATGAAGAGGAGGCCCGTTTTATGCTTGCCCAGGTGCGCATGGGTCTTGCCTATGGCATTCTTCCTCAAGAAAAGAATATCCCCTCCTATGGGGCCCTCGATACCCTCTGGTTTACGCTGGGCCCTCAAATGATTAATTTAGAAATAAGGGATTTACTTGCGGAGGCAGGTAAAAAAGAAAACCCGAAAAAGGTGCGGGCCCTTCTTGTAAGAAGGGCTCTCCCGTAGTAGGATGTAAGAGTAGCGGAGGAACACCGTGTTTAAAGGTTTAACCCAGCGGGCTCAGAAAATACTTTCTGTGTTAGCTCAAGATGAGGCTCGTCGTTTTAATGGGGATCAACTATTGCCAGAACATATCATGATCGCCCTGCTCAAAGAGGGAACCGGTGTGGCATGTAAGGCCCTGGAAGAGCTCAATATAGATCTTCAGGACTTCCGTCACTTCCTTGAACGGGAAGTTCCCCAGAAAAGCCAGGCCTATGTGTTTGGAGACATCCCCCCTTCCCGGAGGGCCAGAGTCCTTCTGGAAACCGCCGCAGAGGAGGCCCGTACCTTTGGTCATGACTATGTGGGAACGGAACACATCCTTTTGGCTGCAGCCCGGGAGGAAGACACCCCTACGAGTAGATACCTCCATTCCCATGCAATTTCCTTGGACATACTCCGTTCGGTGTTGAAAAATCTTTTGGCCCACCAGCATGATGACGGACAACACGAAGGGGGACGATCCGATGCGAACGGCCCCTCTTCGGCGGGAGAAATTCGTGGCCCAGGGCCGACCGCGGCAAACCCAACACAAAAGGCGGTGCGGACCCCCGTGCTCGATGAATTTTCTCGGGATCTTACCGCCCTTGCTCGAACAGGAAACCTGGATCCTGTTATCGGGAGAAAAAAAGAAGTGCAGCGGGTGGTGCGTATCCTTGCCCGGAGGACAAAGAACAATCCCATCCTGGTAGGAGAACCGGGGGTGGGGAAGACGGCAGTGGTAGAAGGGCTTGCCCAGCTTATTGCCTCGGAGAATGTGCCGGAAATACTCATGGATAAGCGGCTCATTACCCTCGATCTGGCGTCGGTGGTGGCGGGGACCAAATATCGGGGGGAATTCGAAGAGCGCCTTAAGCGAATCATGAAGGAAATTAGCCAGGCGGGAAACATTATTCTCTTTATTGATGAAATTCATACCGTCATTGGAGCGGGCGGTGCCGAGGGAACCATCGATGCCTCCAATATGCTGAAGCCCGCCCTTTCCCGGGGGGAAATCCAGTGTATTGGGGCCACCACGCTGGCGGAGTACCGAAAACACTTTGAAAAGGATGCCGCCTTGGAACGGCGTTTTCAGATGGTACTGGTCGATGAACCGAGCCCGGAGGAGACCCTGCAGATCCTGGAAGGAATTCGGCAGCGCTATGAGGCCCATCACCGGGTGGTGTATACCGAGGGGGCCCTGAAAGCGGCGGTTACCCTGGCCCAGCGCTACCTTACGGGTCGGTATATGCCGGACAAGGCAATTGATGTGCTGGATGAAGCGGGGGCTAAGAAGAAGCTCGAAAATGAGGTTCGTCCCCCCGAAATAGAGGAGATTGAAGCGGAAATTAAACGCCTTACCGCAGAAAAAATGGCTCTGGTGGCCCGCCAGGATTATGAGCGGGCAGCGATTATACGAGACCAGGTCCGTTCCCTCCGGTATCACCTTGAATCGGTCCGACAGAACTGGGAGCGACTCAGTAATGAACGCCGGCCGGAAGTTACGGAGGCGGACGTGCGGGCGGTGGTTTCCGAGATGACCGGTATTCCCCTTACTCGACTGGAAGAAAGTGTCTCCCGGAAGCTCCTCCATATCGAAGAAGAGCTGCATCGAGCTGTGATTGGCCAGGACGAGGCAATTCGTCAGATAGCCAGCGCCATCCGTCGCAGCAGGGCAGGGGTTTCTTCTATTAAGCGTCCCCAGGGGTCCTTTATTTTCCTGGGCCCCACGGGGGTGGGAAAGACGCTCCTGGCGAAGCGCCTGGCGGAGTATCTTTTTGGGAGCGAAGAAGCCCTTATCAGAATCGATATGTCCGACTTTATGGAAAAACACAACGTATCCCGCCTTGTGGGGGCGCCGCCGGGGTATATCGGCTATGAAGAGGGGGGAACCCTCACTGAACAGATCCGTCGTAACCCCTACCGGGTTATCCTCTTCGATGAAATCGAAAAGGCCCATCATGATGTGTTCAATCTGCTGCTTCAAGTGTTGGAAGAAGGGGAACTAAAGGATAACCTGGGGCACACGGTGAATTTCCGGAACACGGTAATCATCATGACGAGCAACGCAGGGGCCCGGGAAATTTCCCGGGATGCCCGGCTCGGTTTTAATTCGGGGAGCGGTATCATGTCGGTGGAAGAAATTCGGTCCGCCGCCCTTTCGGAGTTAAAGCGGCTCTTTAATCCTGAGTTTATTAATCGGGTAGACGACATTGTGGTGTTCCATCCCTTAAGTAAGGAACAGGTGCTGGCTATTCTGGACCTGGAAGTAAAGGCCCTTAATGAACGCCTTGCAGAGCAGGGGTATTCGGTTCAGGTACGGCCCGCCGCCCGGGAGGTGCTGGTAGAGCAGGGCTGGGATCCAAAGTATGGGGCTCGGCCCATGCGACGGGCGGTGCAAAAGTTGCTCGAGGATCCCCTGGCCCTTCTTATTCTGGAAGAGGATCCTCCGCGGGGCTCTGTTTTTGTCGCCGATGTCCGGGAAGGCCAGGTGGTCCTTAAAATAAAAAAGACCCGGACTCCACCGGTTATCACCGCCATTCCCCATATTCCCTCACAGCCGGTAGAACGGAGTTAAGAGGATGCTGCCATTGGTGTTTGCCGGTCAGGCTGAAAGGAAGGTTTGGCGGGAAAGGGCGGAAAAGAAAAATTGGTCCGGGGGAAGGGGGGCCCTTCTATGCTAACCCTTCCTGTGCAGGGGGGAGGGGAATATACCCTTCGGCCGTCGAAGATTATCTGTGTAGGGTTCAATTACCTTGATCATGTGGAAGAAAGTTCTAAGATTACTATTCCCCAGGAAGGACTGCCGAAGGAACCCATTCTTTTTGCAAAGACCCCCAATGTGCTTGTAGGCCCCGGGGAGCCGATTTTGATTCCCCGACTTGCCCGGCTCTATCAATTCCCCGATCTACGGATCGATCACGAAGCGGAATTGGCCTGTATTATCGGGAAAAGGGGAAAATGGATTCCCGAAGAACAGGCCCTGGAATACGTATATGGGTATACCTGTTTCAATGATGTCAGTTGCCGCAATATCCAGAAAAGTGATAGTTCCGGCTGGTTCCGGGGAAAATCCTTCGACACCTTTGGGCCTATTGGTCCGGTGATAGTGCGGTCAGAGGATATCCCTGACCCTCAGAACCTGGCTATTAGCTGCCGTGTCAACGGACACGTCACTCAACAGGCTTCCACAAAACAGATGCTCTTTTCGGTGGCCACCCTTATTTCGTTTATTTCCCGGCATATGACCCTCGAAGCAGGGGACATCATTGCAACAGGGACCCCCAGCGGAGTAAGCCCCCTTAGTCCTGGGGATGTGGTAGAGGTAGAGATAGAACGCATAGGGGTGCTCACGAATCCTGTTATGGATGAGACGGAAAATTGAACTAAACCTTCCTGTCGCCCCTTGAACTGTCCTGGACAACGATACAGGGCCGGACGCTCCCCGCAGGCGTCCGGCAAGGTCCTGCCTATCGATCCTATATCACCGTGCCAGGGTAGAGTACGGCGTTTTTGGGAATCACGATGATCCCATCTACAATGTGGTAGTGCCCGTAATCCCCATCCACCCGATTAAGGTCATCAATGCCTATCCGACAGCCCTCTCCGATGCGGGCATTCTTATCAATGATAGCCCCTTTGACGATGGTCCCCTTCCCAATGCCGATATCGGGAATGCGGGCTTCGGCGTTCTGTTTCTTTTGCTCCTCCGATTCATAAAAATCGGCCCCCATACATACGACGCCGTTAAGACTGGCCCCCGATTCGATGATGGTCCGGATACCGACGATACTATTTGAAATCGACGCATTGGTGATGATACATCCTTCGGCGGCAATCGATTGGTTCATATTGCTGAAGTTCATTTTAGAAGGGGGAAGATTGCGCATATGGGTGTAGATAGGGGCCTTCTCGTTGTAAAAATCAAATTTAGGCCGCAGACTGGTAAGATCCAGGTTTGCCTCGTAGAAATTCTTAATGGTTCCGATATCCTCCCAGTAGCCCTCGTAAATAAAGGCGTTCATTTTCTTTTTCCCGATAAGGGAGGGGATAATCTCCTTCCCAAAATCGGTGTAATCATTGTCCAGACTTTCTTCCATGGCCTGGGCGTTAAATACATAGATACCCATCGAAGCCAGGTAATCCTTTCCCCGGCTTCGCCGATCCGTCATGAGTTCCGGGGGAATCTTAAAATCGCTGATATCCCGGGTAGGGCCGGGTTTTTCTAAAAATTCGGTGATTTCATTTTTCTTGTTTGCCTTAAGGATGCCCAGTTGGCTTGCATCTTCTCGACTTACCGCGGTGCAGGCAATGGTGGCGTCGGCCCCCGATTCCTGATGCTGACGGATAAGGTCCTGCAGGTCCATCCGATAGAGTTGGTCCCCCGAAAGGATAAGGTAGTAGTCTGGATTCTGGGTCCGGAAGTGGACAAAATTCTTCCGAACCGCATCGGCCGTCCCTTCGTACCAGCCTGAGTGGGTAAAGGTCTGCTCGGCCGCAAGAATTTCCACAAAGCCCCGGGAAAAGGCGTCAAAAATATAGGTATGAGCCACATGCATATGGAGAGATGCGGAATTAAACTGGGTTAATACATAGATACGCCGAAGGTTGGAGTTAATACAATTTGAAATAGGGATGTCCACAAGGCGGTACTTTCCTCCAAAGGGAACCGCCGGCTTGGCCCTGTCCTTGGTAAGGGGATACAGGCGAGTTCCCTTGCCTCCACCGAGAATAATAGATAACACTTGGGACATGCTGGTGCCTCCTCACGACTGTAGTACTACAGCTAGTATATAACCGCTTCTTCTATCTGTCGACACTTTTTCCGTATTCTGTATAATGATGAGCATGGATACTCAGCAGATCCTGGGGGAACTCTTACAACACCCCGCTTTTGCCCCCCACATTGTGTATACCTATACGATTCCTGCCCGGGAAGGCCGGTATGTCCCTTTGCCGGCGGAGCTTGATCCCCGGCTTGCAGGGTCTTTGCAAAAAAAGGGGATTTCTCAGCTCTACAGCCATCAAGGGGCGGTATGGCAGGCCGTCCGTTCCCGGCAGGATGTGATGGTCCTTACCCCCACCGCATCGGGGAAGACCCTTTCCTATAACCTGCCGGTTCTCCAGGGACTGCTGGAACACCCCCAGGAGCGGGCCCTGTATCTCTTTCCCACGAAGGCCCTGTCCCAGGATCAACAGGCGGAACTGAATGACCTGGTGGCTGGCGGGGGAGATGCCCTTCCCATTAAGGTCTGCACCTACGATGGGGACACCCCCGAATCCTTAAGGCTTGCCGCCCGGGATACCGGAAGGATCATCATTTCCAATCCTGACATGCTCCACGCGGGGATTTTGCCGAACCATCCAAAGTGGATTAAATTTTTTTCTAACCTGGCCTATGTGGTAATCGATGAGGCCCACACCTACCGGGGAGTTTTTGGGAGTCATGTGGCCAATGTTATCCGGCGACTCCTGAGGATCTGTCAGTTTTATAAGGCGAATCCTACGTTTATTCTCTGTTCTGCTACTATTGGAAACCCGAAAGACTTGGCCCATACCCTTATTGGCCGACCGGTAGTTCTGGTGGATACAAACGGGGCCCCCACGAGTGAAAAGCGGATAGTTCTGTACAATCCCCCTCTTGTGGATCCTGTTCAGGGAATTCGTAAGAGTTCTATTCTGGAAAGTCGCCGCTGGATGGTGGAACTGCTCCGGCGGGGGGTAAAAACGATTCTTTTTGCCCATTCCCGCCTTAAAACGGAGGTGGCCGCCTCCTATGTGCGGGAGGACTTAAAAAACCTGTATACCGATAACTACCATATCCGGGTTGAACCCTACCGGGCTGGACTGTTACCCCGGGAACGGCGAGAGATTGAGCGGGGCCTGCGGGAAGGCACCATTCAAGGGGTTGTTTCTACCAATGCCCTTGAACTTGGTATCGATATTGGTGGCCTTGATGCGGCGGTGGTCGCCGGTTTCCCTGGTTCTTTCAACTCCTTCTGGCAGCAGATTGGACGCAGTGGCCGCCGGGGTGGCGTTTCTCTCGCGGTGCTCGTGGCCACCAGCAACCCCCTGGACCAGTTTATCATGCAGCATCCCCAGTGGTTTTTTTCTATCCCTGCGGAAGAGGGGCGTCTTAATCCCCAGAACCCCTACATTTTTACGGACCACGTTAAGTGTGGAGCCTTTGAACTTCCCTTTGCGGAGGAAGAACTAGGGGAGGGCCCCTCTGTCCAGGAGGCTACCGACACCGTTTCTGTTCCATCAGGGAAAGATCCCTTTGGGAGCGATGCCCTTCCGGTGTTGGACTTCCTTACGGAGGATGGAATACTCCGCTGTACGGGTACAACACCCCGGCGGCGCTGGTTCTGGGCGGATCGCTCCTATCCCGCAGAGGGAGTGAGCCTCCGTTCCAGTAACGCCGACAACGTGGTCATCGTGGATATTACGGGTGGCCGCTATCAGGTGATTGGCGAGATGGATCGGCCCAGTGCCAAGGAACTCCTCTTTGACAATGCGGTCTATATCCATCGGGGAAATCAATATATTGTACAAAAGCTCGATATAGAAAAGCGGACCTGCCTCGTGGTGGAATCGGAGGTAAACTATTATACCGACGGGCTTGTAAAGCGGGATATTAAGGTCCTTTCGGAAGATGAACTGTACCGATTTTTTCAAATCCCTGGCAGGGGTATTCAGGTGATCCAGGGATCCCGCGAAGAGGTTGCCGCGGGTAACGGAAGTCTCTCCAACGGGAAAAAAGAAGCGAGTCCTGTCAGAGAGACTCTAGCCGCCGAAGGATCTCCTGGAAAGAACGAAGGGTCTTCAGAGAAGGGCCCTCTGCTTTTCCAGGCCCTTTTGGGGGATGTGCTGGTCCGTTCCCAGGTGACAAAGTACAAAAAGATTCGCTTTCATACCCATGAAAATGTGGGCTATGGGGATATTGTGCTCCCCGAAGAAGAACTTCATACCCGTTGTCTGGTGATTTTGTTTCCCCCCGATTCGGAAGGGGCCCGCGTCCTGGAAACTCTTAAGGATGATGAAGAACGGGGGGCCGTGCTGCGGAGCTGTGGTACCCTTTTAAAGAAACTGGCGCCCATCTACCTTTTGTGTGATTCCCGGGATATCGGCGTTTCCGAACGGGTTCGGGATCCTCATTTTCGTCTTCCAGCCCTGTATGTGTTTGATCACTATCCGGGGGGAACGGGGCTTTCGGAAGCCCTGCTGGAGCATTTGCCGGACCTCTTTGTGGCTATGGGTGATGTGGTTGCCCGCTGCCCCTGTAAGGAAGGCTGTCCTTCTTGTGTGGGACCCGATGGGTATAAAGAAGGAACCAGACAGTTCCTCGCCGCTTTTCATGCCGGTACTTTCTAAGGGGAACCCCTATGGGTAGTTTAAAAGAGCGCTTAGAGCGGATCCGAAAATACTCAAAGGAGGCCTCCGTATCGCCCCTTCCTACAGGAGATACCCTTCTGCCGAGGTCCTCCGTTTTGGAAGGAACTGCCCTGTCGCGGATGCCGGGTGCCCCTGCTGATGGGAAAAGCCCCGGGTCGGCTGAATCAGAAAAGGTCTCCCGCTCGGGTGGTGTAAAAGAAAACGGAGAAAAGAAATCGCCGAAGATATTTCCCCTTCCCTGGGAGCATTGGGAAAGCCTGGTATGGCGCCAGGTGGTGCTCCTGAAAATAGAAGAAAATTCCTCCGCGTCGAAAGAATCGCTTAGCCCCTGGCCGGTCCTGCTCTGGCAGAGCTTACCGGGGGTGGCTCTGGAAGAAAGAGGGCGGGGGACAATAGGGATAAGCGATTTTTGTTTTTTTGATCTTGAAACAACGGGTCTTTCCGGCGGGGCCGGGACGGTGGTTTTCCTTGCGGCCCTGGGAGATGTCCTTTCTGATGGGAGCCTTCGGATTACCCAGTATCTCCTTGAGGATTTTCCGGGCGAATATGCTTTTCTGGAGGCAATACAACAGGAATTAGATCAGCGTAAGAAGGAAGGAAAAATTCTTGTTACCTATAATGGAAAGCGCTTTGATCTACCCCTCCTGCGGTCCCGGGGAATCATGCATCGCCTTGTGTTCCCTGAGTTGGATCATATCGATCTTTTGTATCCTGCCCGCCTTTTCTGGAGACATGAGCATGGTCTTTGTTCTCTCGTAGCTCTTGAGGAACGGGTGCTGCATCGGCCCCGGGGAAACGATATCCCGGGGGAGCTTGCTCCCCTCTATTGGTTCCATTTCCTTAAGACCGGCAATGTAACTGGCCTTGTACGGGTAGCCAGCCATAATCAATGTGATGTGGAGAGTCTGTACTACCTTTCTTACCAGGTGGGGCATATCCTTTCGGATCCCCTCAGGGCCCTCGAAGCCGAAATAGGCGATGTGGAAGCCCTTGCTCTCCGCTGGTACCGGCGGTATGTAAAGTATAGGTTTCCCCTTTCTCCTGGCGAGGTACTTTTTGAAGAAAAGGGTCTTCTCACTCTGGAAAGTAAAAAATTGTCGGCCAGGGCAAAGTTTTCCCCAAGCGATGATGCTACAAGCAGGGAGGTGGCGCAATTTTTTTACCAGGCGGTCCAGAGTCTCTCCCAGAGTATCGTGAAAAAGGGAAACCCCCGTTTCCCTTTGTACTGGAGTGCTCTCTTCCTTCGATGGGGAGATGTGGCCAAGGCCCGAGAAGTGGTGTTGCATGCGATAGAAAAAGGAGGAACTGTCCGGGATCGGTACCGCTGGTATCGGGCCCTGGCGATTATCGACGAATGGTATCGGCGGGACTATTCCAGTGCCCTGGAATGGATTACCCGGATGGAAGAACTGGTACGATCCTTTCCTGAGGGGTTCCCTGTTTCTCAAAGGGAATACGAAAGGATACAGCAAGAACTCATCCAGAGAAAAAAAAGGGTACAGAAAAAGTGGGTAGCGTTATAAACGATTGAAAGATTTTTCTTAGAAAAGGTTTTGCGGGGACAACTTCCGTGCGGAATCCTTTTTTAAGACCTTGAAAGGGGGGAATGGAGAAGCTTGATGAACGTACATTCGTACCTTCTGCTGAAAGGTCAGAGCAGCAGTATTCGAATACCTCGATGTGTACTATAATCGAATCAGGTTACACTCGCGGAAGGATACAAACCGTCCGCGATGGCTCCTGAGAGTGTGATTTAATTATCTTGTATCCGCTGCCATGAGCG